>CAYMRO010000095.1:0-8103 GCA_964392875.1 uncultured Demequinaceae bacterium | reverse complement strand
CAAGGACCATCCGCGCCGGGCGCGCTGCGCTCGTGACCGTGCTCGCGATCCCCGCGTTCGTGTTTGTGTGGCTATCCGTGCTCGGCGTGCCGTTGTCAGCGCTGCTCGCAAGCGCCGGTGTTCTCTCGGTCGCGGTGGGTTTTGGCGCGCAGTCGCTCGTCAAGGACCTCATCAGTGGCGCGTTCATGCTCATGGAGGACCAGTACGGGGTTGGCGACATCATCGATGTTGGTGAGGCCACTGGCACGGTCGAGGAAGTGGGGCTGCGGTGCGTTCGTCTACGCGCGCTCGACGGCACCGTCTGGTACGTCCCCAACGGCCAGATCGTGAGGATCGGCAACATGACGCGCACGTGGTCCCGCGTGCTCATCGAGGTGCGCTTTCACTACGACACGGACCTGGACGCCGCGCGCCAGGCGATGTTCGACGCTGTGGCTGAGGCCCGCAAGGACCCCGGCATAGCGGCGGCAATACTCGGCGAACCGGAGATCCCGGGTCTCGAGGCGGTGGCCTACAACTCCGTCACGTTGCGCCTTGTCATGCGGGTCAATCCGGCAACCCAGTGGGCCGTTCAGCGCGAGATCCGCAAGCACCTGCGCCGCATTCTCGTGGAGCGCGACATCGAGCTCAGCCCTCCTGAGAATGTCCCCAACATCGGTGTGCACGTACCTGGCGCCAAGGTAGACGCCAAGAAGCCTGGACCGCGCAAAAAGTCGTCTCAGGCCCACGTCCCCGCCACGCCGGGCGAGGCCCTGCCCCCAGAGAGCGACGACGAATGAGCGTCCCTGGCATGAGCGTTGGGCAGGGTCCCACACATGGCGAGGACCAGAGTTTCTACGACGCCGTTGGCGGGCACGAGACGTTTGAGAGCATCGTGCGCACCTTTTACGAGGGCGTATCGCAAGACCCCGTCCTGTGGCCCATGTACCCGCAGTCCGACCTCGAGGGCGCCATCCATCGTCTCACCATGTTCCTTGAGCAGTACTGGGGTGGGCCAACAACCTATTCGGACGAGCGCGGGCATCCTCGTTTGCGCATGCGCCACCAACCATTCCGCGTCAACCCGGAGGCGCGCGACCACTGGATTGAACACATGCGTCACGCCGTTGCGCAGCAGAATTTGGCGCCGCTCCACGCGGTGACCCTCATGGACTATCTGGAGCGAGCCGCCCACTCAATGATCAACTCGTTCGAGGAAACGCAAGCGTGACCGTGGAGCACGTCGAGGATCGCTGGGCGGATGCTGCAGTGGGCGTTGGGCTCGCCGCGCTGGATCTTCGCCAATTGGATCACAACCGGTTTGAGGGCGATTCGCTCCCCATGCCGGGAGGGCGCGTGTTTGGCGGCCAAGTGCTGGCCCAGTCGCTCATCGCAGCCGGCCGCACGGTTGACGGGGAACGGCAGCCCCACTCCATGCATGGCTACTTCCTGCGCGCCGGCGACGCCACCCGCCCGCTCACGTTTGAGGTGGAGCGACTTCGCGACGGACGGTCATTCTCTGCGCGACGCACCCACGCCTACCAAGACGACAAGCCATTGCTCTCCATGATTGCGTCCTTTCAAGAGAGCCAAGCGGGGCCCGAGCATCAGGTTGCGATGCCGGAGGTCCCTCCTCCTCTCGCTGTGCCGTCAGGCATTGACGTCTTGGCGCCCCACGCAGGACACCCGGCTGCCGACTTCTGGCTGCAAAGCGCGCCGTTCGATGTCCGCCACGTGGAAGGGTCCATTTTTCTGGGCCCCGACCCCCAGCCAAAGGCGTACCAAACCGCCTGGATGCGCGTGCGTCGGCCTATTGAAGGCGACGAACTCACTCACCGTGCCCTGCTTGCTTTTGGAAGCGATCAGGTCATGCTGGAGCCGCTCTTGCGCAGGCATGGGGTCTCGTGGGGCTCGCGTGACATGTCGTTTGCGAGCCTCGATCATGCGATGTGGTGGCACCGCCCCGCACGCGCGGACGAGTGGTTGCTGTTTGTCCAAGATGCGCCAACCGCACAAGGCGGCCGTGGACTCACGGGTACGTGGATCTTCGCCGAGGACGGGCGGCTCGTGGCCTCCGCCTCTCAAGAGGGGATGCTGCGGCTGCCCGGTGAGTAGTTCGCGCTGCTGACCCGCTAGTTGCGGGTCAGCTTGCGATAGGTGACACGGTGCGGACGGGCCGCCTCGGGTCCCAGTCGAGACACCTTGTTCTCCTCGTAGGCCGCGAAGTTTCCCTCAAACCAGTACCACTTTGCGGGCTCCTCGTCCGTGCCCTCCCACGCGAGAAGGTGCGTAGCGACGCGGTCAAGGAACCAACGGTCGTGGCTGACCACCACGGCGCAACCGGGGAACTCAAGCAGCGCGTTCTCGAGCGATCCCAGTGTCTCCACATCGAGGTCGTTGGTTGGCTCGTCGAGGAGCAGCACATTGCCGCCCTCCTTCAGCGTGAGCGCGAGGTTGAGACGGTTGCGCTCACCACCGGAGAGCACGCCGGCAGGCTTTTGCTGATCGGGTCCCTTGAAGCCGAATGCACCAACATAGGCGCGCGACGGCATTTCGACGGCGCCCACCTTGATGAAGTCGAGCCCGTCGCTGACCACTTCCCACAGGGTCTTTGTGGGATCGATGCCGCCACGGCTCTGGTCCACGTAACTGACCTTGACGGTCTCCCCCACTTTGAGCTCGCCGCCGTCTAGCGGTTCCAACCCAACGATGGTCTTGAACAGCGTGGTCTTGCCAACGCCGTTGGGGCCGATCACGCCAACGATGCCGTTGCGTGGGAGCGTGAAGGACAACCCGTCGATGAGGGAGCGGCCTTCAAAGCCCTTCTTGATGTTCTTGGCCTCAAGCACCACGGAGCCCAGCCGCGGGCCTGGCGGAATCTGGATTTCTTCAAAGTCCAACTTCCGAGTCTTCTCCGCCTCGGCAGCCATCTCCTCGTACCGGTTGAGGCGAGCCTGCGACTTGGTTTGGCGGCCCTTGGGGTTCTGGCGAACCCACTCGAGCTCCTCCTTGAGGCGCTTCTGCAGCTTCTGGTCCTTCTTGCCCTGCACCGCGAGGCGCGCGGCCTTGGACTCGAGGTAGGTGGAGTAGTTGCCCTCGTACGGGTAGAGGCGACCGCGGTCAACCTCACAGATCCACTGCGCAACGTGATCGAGGAAGTAGCGATCGTGGGTCACGGCGAGCACGGCGCCGGGGTACTTCGCGAGGTGCTGCTCAAGCCACAGCACGGACTCGGCGTCGAGGTGGTTTGTTGGCTCGTCGAGCAGCAGCAGGTCGGGCTTTTCCAGCAGCAGCTTGCACAGGGCAACGCGGCGGCGCTCACCACCGGAGAGCACCTTGACGTCGGCGTCCGGCGGTGGGCAGCGCAGCGCGTCCATCGCCTGCTCCAACTGCGAATCGAGATCCCACGCGTCTGCGTGATCCAGCTCGTCCTGCAGCTTGCCCATCTCGGCAAGCAAGGTGTCATAATCGGCGTCCGGGTTCGCCATCTCATCAGAGATCTCGTTGAAGCGCTCCAACTTGGCGTAGACCTCGGCCACACCCTCGCGGACGTTCCCAATGACATCCTTGTCCTCATTGAGGGGCGGCTCCTGCAGGAGGATCCCCACGCTGTAACCCGGGCTGAGCCGCGCCTCACCGTTCGATGGCTGCTCGATGCCCGCCATGATCTTGAGAATCGTCGACTTACCAGCGCCGTTGGGACCAACGACGCCGATCTTTGCGCCAGGGTAAAACGACATCGTGACGTCATCGAGGATGACCTTGTCGCCGTGCGCCTTGCGCGCCTTGTACATCGTGTAGATGAACTCTGCCACTGCAACTCCGTGGGTGGTGGGGATGGGCCTACCCAAGCCTACGCGTAGCGAGCGCGCGAACGGGCCCGACGCTGTGGCCGGGACCCGCCGCACACTCCCCGTTGGATCTGTGGTTCGGCCCGCTAGAAGGGCGCCGGCTCGAGCACCTTCCCGTCTTGAGCCTCCGCGTCAGCGGGCTCGGCGGTCCCGTTCTCCGCGTCTTCCACCTCAACCTCTTCGATGGGTTCGTCGTTGGCCAGCTCGTGCGCGTCCGCAGGCTCCTCCTTGACCACCGCACGCGAGAATTCGGCAACGCCCCGTGTGAGGTCGTGCCCAACGGTCTGGGCGTCGATCACCAGGTCCGTGCGCTGTCCCTTCTCCGCCGTCCACTCGTTGGTGTGGAGCCGGCCAACGACAACAATCGGTTGGCCCTTGCGAATGGAGCGCAGGATCAATTGGGCCGCGGCCCTAAACACGCGCACCGTGAACCACTCGGTGTCGCGGTCAACCCACGCATTGGTGCCGCGGTCAAAGAACCGCGAGGTGCTCGCGAGGCGAAAGCTCACGAGGTCGGCGCCGCTTGGCACCACATGCAATTTTGGATCAGTTGCCACCCAACCGGTGACCGTCACTGTCAGATCATTCATGGCGCCTCCTCGACGCTTGCCGCACCATGCGGCTTGCGAGCAAGGCTGACATCAGAGGCGCGCACGTGGGACGGCCGGGCTCGCCAACTGTGGATAGTCGGCGACTTGGTTGCGCCTGGGGACGCTAGTCCCGCGGCACCTCTGCCTTGGCCAATTCCGTGAGCTCATCCAGGTTGCGATACGCCTGATGAATCAGCTCCGTTGGTTCACGCACCAAGGGCACGAGCACCGCGCGCACCGCCTCAGCTCCTAGCAGGCGCACCATTTTTGCCGCCGCGCTCGCACGCACACGTCGCGACAAGAAGCCCTTAAACCCGGAGCCACGCGGAATGGGCGGCCACGCGATGGCGCTAACCGCCGCACCGATCTCCTCGGCGAGCAAAGCGGCAGGCGCAACAGCGTCGGCCACCACGCGATGCCAGGCAACGGGAAGGCCGTGCGTGGCCGCGTCAACCCAATCCAGCCGTTCCCGCTCAACCGCCTCCACGCGCAAGCCAACAAGCGTTGGCACCGCTTTGGTGTGGCCGGCCGCTACGGAGGCCGAAGCATCGGCCAATGCCTCAATACCAGCGGCGTTGGCTAGCGAGGTCACGAGTTCTTCAATGTCAGGCAGGTGCGGGTCTGCGTCTCGCGAGAGCGCTCGAGACAGCGCTCTGCCGGCAGAGACAAGGTCCGCGCGAACGGCCTCCGAGGCCAGGGTGCGGGACTGCGCCGCGCCCGCCAGCTCGTCTTGCAACACCTCGAGGCCCTGCCCCGTGCGCGCGCTGACGGGCATCACGGGGACCTCGGCGAGGCCGTCGTCCGCGAGCAGCCGCTGCAGATCTCGCACCACCTCCCACGCCTGCTCCGTAGCGAGCCGGTCCACGTGATTGAGTACCACGAGCGAGGGCTGCCCGTGGTCAGACGCCACCTTGAGATAGGCGCTGTGCACGGCGTTGTCCGCGTACTTCTGGGGATCCATGACCCACACGAGCAAGTCCGCCATGGGCACCACGCGGTCCACGATGGCGCGGTTGGCGGCGTTGACGGAGTCGTGATCGGGCAGGTCCAGCAGCACCACCCCCGTCAACTCCGGCTTGCCAATGAGCCCAAGCCGGCGCGGCGGCTCCACTTCCAGCCAATCCAAAAGGGCCGACGCTGTGTCACCCCACGTTGCAGCGCTCACCGCTGAGGTGGTTGGGCGGGCAACGCCCGGCACCGCAAATTGCGTGCCCGTGAGCGCGTTGAAGAGGCTCGACTTGCCCGATCCCGTTCCGCCTGCGAGCGCCACCACCGTGTGGTCAATACCCAGCGCGAGGCGCCGCTCACAGCGTTCGATGGTCGCCATCACTTCCGCGCGCACCCCGGGTTCAATGGCTTCCGAGGCCCAGTCCATTGACGACTTGAGCCGTGCCACTCGCGCCTTGAGCGCGCTCGTCGCGTCCCGCGGCCCAAGGTCCTCAAAGGACAGGGTCACAGCAGACCTCTAAGTTCGGCGCGCCGCAAGCGCACCTTCGCGGAGGCATCCGGCATGAGCGAAGCGATGTCGGTGGGCGCGAGCACCTCCAGGGCCTCACGGTTGATCGCGTAGCGGCGCGCGGCCGCAAGTTCCTCGCGCGCGGCCGCGAGCGGTTGGTCCGTAGCGCCGCCCACGAGGAGCGTGAGCGCCTCGTGCGCTTGCGCAACGCCCAGCGCCGCGGAGGCGAGCGTGGCCCGCAGTCCCGTCTCCCCCACCACTGCGATGGCGCTCTTGGCGCCGCTGAGTCCCATGGCGATCTCGTCGCAGCGGCCAAGCCAGGCCCGCGTTGCGTCCGCCGCAGTGCGTTCCCTGTGCAAACGCGCGTCGCGTGGATCCCGCTGCGCCGCGAGCCAGGTGCCAGGGCCTTCGCCGCCCACTGCGAGGTCCGCGATGATGCCTTCAGCCGCAGAGGAGGCTGCGTACGCGAGCGTTGCCTCCACGGCCGCGATGACGTCCGCCTCGATGGTCTGCAGCGCGGCGTCGCGGGCTTCGCGCGCCACGCGGCGCTTGGTCCACAGCGAGTTGCGGAGGCGGAAAAGCGCGCCGCCCTCGCTCGTTGCCTGCCGCCAGCGCGTCTCGAGGGCGCCGGAGGCAACACCGGTGTACCAATCGTCCCCGCCCTCGGTTTCCGCCTGGGCTGCACGGCGGCGAACCACCGCCCGCACCTCCTTGGCAACTGACGACTGATCGTCGAGGTGCTCGGCGAGGCGCTCGAGCCACTCCTTGAGCGCCTCCGCGCTGCCGTGCAGGGTGCGCTCAACGATGGTCGCTGCTGAGGCGGCCGCTACCGAGTCGAGCCAACGGCCAACGCCGCCAACAACGTCGGGCGGTACTTCACCGCGCGAAGCCGAGTCCTCTGGAATGACAAACAGCGGCAGCATCTCCAAGCCTTCGCTGGCGAGCCGCGCCACGAGGTCGCTGCGAACCTGCGCGGCAACATCCATCGTCACGCGGTTGAGGACCACGGCGATGGACGCGCCGCGCTCGGCGCCGGCGCGCAGCGCCTCCCACGGCACTGCGTCGCCATAGCGGGCCGCCGTGGTCACAAAGATCCATAGGTCTGCGGCGTCGAGCAATTCGCGCGCCACTTCACGGTTCTCGCCGCGCACCGAATCGAGGTCAGGGGAATCGACAATCGCGAGTCCACGGGGCACCGCCTCGGTGGCCGTCACGGTTGCCTGTCGCTCCACCGCGGTGAGCACCTGGGTGTCTAGCGGGTGGTGGAAGAGGTAGGGCGTCTTGGTGGTAGGCCGAAGCACGCCGGAGGGTGTCAGTTGTTCACCAAGCAGGGCGTTCACCAAGGTGGACTTCCCGGAGCCCGTGGAACCAGCCACCACCACAATCGCCGGCGAGGCCTCCTCGGTGACGCGTGGGATGAGGTGGTGATCGAGCTGGTCAAGGGTCTGCGAAACCAGCTCTCGCGCCTGTTCCGTGCCCGCCGTTGGGATGGGAAAGTCGATGTCTGCCACTGCCTTGCGCGTGTCCACCAATGCGTCCAGAAGCGCACCTGGATATGACCAGGTTTTGATGGGCTTGATGCTCATCGTCGCCTCCTTGTGACCCGCCGCTTTAGGTTACCGGTACGCCCTGTGCAACGCGGCCACTAATCTGGTGCGAAGCCCCCGTAGCTCAACGGATAGAGCAACGGCCTTCTAATCCGTAGGTTGCTGGTTCGAGTCCAGCCGGGGGCACACACAAAAAGCCCCTAAATGGCGCTGCTGTGCCCACCCGGTGCAACCAATACTGCAACCGCGAGTCCAACCACGCGCCGCTATGAGGCGTTCACCGCACTGCTGAGGGACACATAGAACAGCACCCACACGGCGCCGGCGACAATCGCCATGTACCCCAGCGCCAGACCCGTGATCGCGATCCCGCGTCCAGAGCGAGGGATCGGACTCTTCGCGATCTTGCTCAGCCCGATGTGCCCGAGTATCACTCCCGCAATGGACGCGGGAAGGGAAAAGAACGGCAGGAATGGGCTCACGAGCCCGATGGCGGCGAGGACCACCGACCAGACCGCATGCGGCATGATCGGCGGCTTCACCGCGTACACGGCTGGGTAGTACGGGTGCGGACTGTACGGTGCCGGCGGCTGCGGCTGCTGACCTTCGGGTGGGTATGTCATCATGCCTCTCCATCGTGGACCAGACCATGTGGTACACCAAGGCAGCCTCCTACGTGG
>CAYMRO010000094.1:0-8155 GCA_964392875.1 uncultured Demequinaceae bacterium | reverse complement strand
ACTCGCTAGTGCCTTGCTCATCATCGGTCACGGTCATCGCCTCCACTTATAGACTGCCAGGTATGTCTCCAACCCGCGCGCCCATTGTGAAGGGTGTCGTCTCGCCCGTGCGGTCAGTCCCTAAATCGATCGCGCGGCCCCCGTACGTGGGCAAGAAGCGTGCAGACCGTTGGCAAGGCGGGGACGTGCACAGTGCCGAGGCTGTTGAGCGCATCCGTGCGGCCGGCCGCGTTGCCGCGCAAGCGCTCGCGCTGGTGGGCGAGAACGTGCGGCCCGGTGTCACCACGGACGAGCTGGACCGCATCGGACACGAATTCATCCTCGACCACGGTGCGTACCCCTCGACTCTGGGATATCCCGGGTCCGCGGGCCGTCCGCCGTTCCCCAAGGCGTTGTGCACCTCGGTCAACGAGGTCATCTGCCACGGCGTCCCAGACAGCACCGTGATTGAGGATGGCGACGTGGTGAAGGTGGACATCACCGCATTCCTCAACGGCATGCACGGTGACAATTGCGGCACATTCATTGCGGGCGAGGGCACGCCCGCCGCGCGCAACCTCGTGGAAGTCGCCCGGGAAGCCACCATGCGCGGCATCAAGGCGGCCCAGCCGGGGCGCGAAGTCAACGTGATTGGCCGCGTCATCGAGAAGTTCGCCGCGCGCCACGGGTTTGAGTCAGTGCGGGACTACACGGGGCACGGCGTGGGGCCCGCGTTCCACACCGGCCTGGTCATCCCCCACTACGACGCGGCGCCGTTCCACGCCGAGGTGATCGAAGTTGGCATGGTGTTCACCGTTGAGCCGATGCTGTGCGTGGGTTCGGAGAAGAGCCACGAGTGGGACGACGGCTGGACGGTTGTCACGGATGACGGTTCACTCGTTGCCCAGTTTGAGCACACCATTCACATCACCGAAGACGGGCCGGAGGTCTTGACGCTCCCATGAGCAAGCACACCGCATTGGGAGTCGACATTGGCGGCTCCGGAATCAAAGGCGCGCCCGTGGATCTCAAGAAGGGCAAGTTCCTTCACGACCGTCACCGCATCCCCACCCCTCATCCGTCTACGCCCCACGCTGTAGCCAAGGTGGTGGCGGAGGTCATCTCGGCTTTCAAACCAGGCAAGAAAACCCCAATTGGCGTGACCTTCCCGGGCGTGGTGCAGGACGGCATTGTCAAGACTGCGGCCAATGTGGATGATTCGTGGGTTGGCACGGATCTGCGGCGCATCATCCGCGACCATGCTGACCATGACGTTTATGTGCTGAACGACGCCGACGCCGCCGGATATGGAGAGTTTCTCTACGGTGGCGCCCACAAGCGCGCCGGGGTTGTGCTCATGACGACGCTCGGCACGGGAATTGGCACCGCACTCATCGTTGACGGAGTGCTGGTTCCCAACACCGAACTGGGGCACGTGCAGATCGCAGGGGCCGACGCGGAGGAGTTCGCGGCCGAATCGGCTCGCGAACGGCACAGTCTCACCGACGAACAGTGGATAGCAAATCTCCAGCGGTACTACTCAGAAATGGAGAAGCTGCTGTGGCCGGATCTCATCATCGTTGGGGGCGGAGTCTCCAAGGAGTTTGAGACCTTCCTCCCGCAATTGAAGCTGCGCGCGCCCATCATCCCCGCGGAACTGTTCAACTCCGCGGGCATCGTGGGTGCGGCGGCCTACGCCGCCGCACGGGTCAAGGCCGCGGAAGAGACACACAAGAAGCACTCGTAAACCTAGGGCGGCGGCTGCGCGCGTGAGCCGTAGTGCACCAGCTCCTCGTCCACCACGGTGAGCGTGAAGAGTTGTGGCCCAAGGCAGAACAGCACAACGATGAGGTACCAACCGCCCTCAACGAGCAGACGCGACTCCGTAAGGCCTTGAATGGCCAGTGCGGCAGCAAGCAGCGCCCACGACACGGGGATGAACGAGTCGCCTCGCGAGGCGCGCTCCACGAGGCGCCAAGTGCCGCCAAAGAGCAACACCATGATGACCAGAAACAGCACCATGCCGATAAGGCCCAGTTGGAGCCATGCATCCAGATATGAGTTGTGGGCGTGAGCGGCCACCACTCCCGTCGACTCGACTATCGACTTGTACGGCTGGTCCCACACGGGCCAATAGCCCACGTAACCCCAGCCTTCGGGGCGTTCCTGCGCGTAGTGAATGACCTGTTCCCAGATGTCTGCGCGATGCGTCGCATCGGGCGAGCGGTCGAGTGCATCGAAAATTTCTTGGCGGTACTTTATGGTCAGCACTCCGCCTATGGCGGTGAGTGCGAGGGTGGTGAACGAGATGGGGCGTTTAAGCATCACGGGTGCTCGCCGAATGGCAAATGCCGCGAGCGCGAGCACAATGACGTACAGGAGCGCCACGGTGATCGTCGCCGACCTAGTGAGCACGTGAACGGCAACGGCCGCCGCAAGGGTGAGTATGGCGTCGGCCCTGCGAACACGATGTTCCAGCACCATGATCCACGCCATGATGCCCGCGAGCAGTGCGATGGCGCCAAAAGGATTGCGATTGCCAACAAAGCCCTGAATGGGTCCGCCCTCGAACAGCAGATTCTGGGACCAGTAGATGATGCCTGCCGTGCCGTGGTTCTGGGCGATGCGGGCAATGTCATTGCCGAGCGGTTCGATGGGGTGACGAATGATGACTGCCACCACGAGTTCAAAAATGAGCCCAAGGGCGAGGCTCGCCTGCAGTCCGCGGTAAAGCAGCACCATGAACCGGCCGCTTGACGTTCCCCTCACCGTGACAAACGCGATGTACGTGGTGATGACCAGCACAACTACCGCGAGCGCGGTCACCCACCTAGTTCCCGACCACAGGGTGGACGCTGCCGCGAGCGCAACGAATGAGCCGATCAGCTGCGGCGGCTTGAGCGAGCGCCAGTTGGGTTGAAAAGCGATTGAGATTGCAACAACGGTGAGCACCGCAACCACCGCGTAAATGGGAAGGCCCAGTAGGTACCGGAACCCTTGGCCGGAAATCAAGAAGAGTACGGCCCACACAATGAGCAGCTCTCGAACGCGCGTGGTACGCATGGTCGCCTTGAATGATGGACGGGCACCCGCCTCGTGGGCGCTCAACTTCCGATGCCAGACGCGATGATGCCCGTCACGATGACGGAGGTGATGGTCACCGTGGCGAAGCCGGCGATGATCATCTTGGGCAGGATGACGTTCTCGATAGCCTTAACCTCGTCCTCGGTCTCCCCCGCCGCCCGCGCAGCTTCTTGCGATAGCACCATCGTGCCAGGGAATCCAAAGAGTGACGTAACGCCGATGGCAACGGACATGGGGATGGAGTACCCCAGCAGTTTGCCAACCAGTGCGGAGAAGCCGACGATGCCGATGAGGCCAAAGACAAATGCGATGAGTAGCGGTGCGGCGAGCGACTTGAGGTCGCTCAACTCGAGGGTGGCGAGGGGGCCGAATACCAGAATGAGGATCGCGAGCATCATCAGGCCAAAAGAGTCGATTCCGGTAAGGATCATTGGCTTAAATACGCGCATCGTGCGCAGCGCGATGCCGAACAGCAGCGCCACCACAAAGGTGTTGAGGTTCCCGTCCGTCACGTTGTTGATGCCAACCGCGAGCAGCACTACGAGGCCGACTATGAAGAGCGTGCCCGGCGTGTTCTGCAGAAATTTGGGCAGGATGGTGGGTTGGGGACCTGTTTCAACCGGCGGCTCGGGTACCACGAGGCGGCCCGCGCTGTACTCCCCCTTGAGGCGCCTAGCCTCCTTTCGCAACATCACAGAGCCGATAGGGAACCCAATGAGTCCCTGGATGGCAACAATCAGCACGGGAAACGCCGCCACGGTGGTGAGACCAAGGCCCAGCGCAGCATCTTGCACGATGAGCACCGAGATGGTGCCGCCTGACAGCGCGCCAATTCCCGCGATCATGTAGTCGCGCCCCGTGGAGACCACCCCCTCGTAGTCGCCAACCGTGCCGCTGACACCAAAGATCGTGAAGGCGAGCAACAACAGCAAACCAATGCCGGCTACTGCCGCAATGCCGATGAGGAAGGTGCGCCACTGCTTCTTGAAATCGTCAAGGCTGATCATGGTGCCCAGGTGAACGATGATGAAGCCAACCACCACACCGGCGAGACCAAGAAGCGACGATGCCGCGAGCAGGTCGTCAGGGAAAAGCCCTGTCATGAAGCCAACGAGGAAGATGACCGACGCCACGAGCAGGCTCGACAGCAGGCTCTTGGTGACGCGTGCAACGTACTCGGCTAAGGTCCACACCGCCATGACGATGACAAAGGCAACAATCGGATTCATCGACGTCTCCCTAGAAGGACCACACGGCGGGCACCAGCAACACGGCCACTGCGAGGAAGAGTATGAGTAGCGGCAAACCGAGCTTCCAATAGTCACCAAACTTATACGCGCCGGGTTCCATCACCATGGTGTTCGCCGGTGTGGCGACGGGAGTGAGGAAGGAAGCCGCACTCGCCACGGCGAGCGCCATCATGAATGGCATCACGGACACGTGCATCTCATAGGAGAGTGCCGCGGCTATGGGAGTCATGATGAGCACGGTGGCCGTGTTGGAGATGAGCTGCCCAAGCACCATCGTCAGCACACACATCGCAAGCAGGGCAACGTGCGCGTCAGCGTCTCCAATGGCGCCCAACAGCCGGTCTGCGATGAGGTCGGCCGTCCCGGTCTTCACGAAGGCTACGGACAGCGGAATCATGCCAGCTACCAGCAGCACCGTGGTCCACTGCACCGCCTTGTACGCGCGCTGCGGGCTGAAGACGCCGGACAACACGATCGCACCGGCTCCTAGCAGTGCGGCGATCGCTGGTGGCACCAGGTTGGTCACCAGCAGCAGGATCATGACACCAAGAATGACGAGCGAACGACGTGCGCCCTTGCCAAGCGGCACGGCCTTGCGCAGCGTCGCCGGCTCGTCCACGACCAGCACCTCAGGACCTGCCGTGTGGTGTTCAAGATCCGCCCACGTGCCGCCAAGTAGCAGCGTGTCACCAACGTTGAGTGTGCTTTCCCGGTCCGTGAGGGGCTCTCCGCCGCGCTGCACCGCGAGCACCACAAGGTCGCCGGATGGCGTGGCCTGCCCGGCAAACAGGTGGGTGCCAATAAGGGGGGAGCGCGGCGGGACGACCACCTCAGTGACTCCGCGCGCAACGCCCATGAGCTCGGATTCCTCCGGCAATGCGTAGCCCGCGCGCAACGCCCTTGCCAAAGCCGCCACGTCCGCAGGCAACTCCGTGGGTTCATTGTGCGGCAGGAGCCGTCGGCCCAAAACAATGATGATGAGGACGGTACCTATCAGTAGAGGCACGCCCACCACGGTGAATTCAAAGAAGCCAAACGGCCGCCCGCCCGCATCCACGGCGGCCTCGGAGACAATGATGTTGACTGGCGTACCCGTTAGGGCGAGCATTGAGCCCGCGTGCGCGGAGAACGCGAGCGGCATGAGCATTTGCGAGGGCGGCGCGCCCACTCGCACGGCCACCACAACCACCACGGGTATGAGCGCGGCCACCGCTCCGTTGACGCTGATGAGCGCCGTGAGCAGCGCAACCAGCAGGCAAATCGTGACGAGCAGTCCCGCCCGTTTGGTACCTCCGCGCTGCACTGCCTGTTGACCGGCCCACGCGGTGACCCCAGTGGCGTCGAGCGCTTCGCTCACCACAAATAGGCTCGCGATGAAGATCACCGTTGGGTCGCCAAACCCCGCCAAGGACTCGTGGAGAGTGAGCACTCCGGTGGCCCACAGCATCACGGAAACGCCCACTGCCACGATAGCGATGGGAATCCGCCCGGTCATGAACGCGACCACCGCTAAACCCAGGACCAGCAGGGTTATCTCGACAGGCGTCACACTCGTCACAGTAGCGCCAGCCGCCGCAGGCCCGAGTGACTAGGCTCGCAATTGACACAATTCACGCACCAAGGAGTCGTTATGCCGTACGCGCCCAACAAGTTGGTTCCAGTGGATTTCACGCCAGTTCCCTCGCTCGCCGCGCTGCCTACCGTGACGGCGAGTTCCAGCGTGCCCGACGCTGTGGACGCCGTGGCCTATCTGGTCACCTCTGACGGCGATTTGCCGGGCAACGTGGGGCTCTCGCGCGACGCGCTGGCCGTGGCCGGTTTTGAAGCCGAGCCGGGCACGAGCATCGTGATTGCGCGCGACGGCGTGCCCGTGGTGCTCGTGGGCCTTGGAACTGGTGCCGAGGTTGACGTTGATGGCGTACGGGACGCGGCTGCAGCGTCGGCCCGTGCCACCGCAAGGAAGGGCGACCGTCTTGCCATAGTTACCAGTGACTTGGGCCTTGACGTCGCCGCCCTGGCGCAGGCGCTTGCCGAGGGCGCGCAGTTGGCGCGGTACCGCTACCGCGCGCTTAAAGCCAAGCCCAAGGACCACCCCCTTGGCCAACTGACGCTCGTGGTGACGGGCGCAGACGAGGCGGCAGTGGCGCAGGGCATCGCCGCCGCGGCGCCGGGCGTGCGCGCAACTGTTGTGGCGCGCGATCTCAGCAATACTCCAGCTGGCTTCCTCACCGCCACCAACATGGCCGACGAGGCCCAGCGCCTGGGAGCCGCGTATGGATTTGAGGTTGAGGTCTTCGACAAGGCTGCACTCATCGAACTTGGCTGCGGTGGGCTGCTTGGCGTCAACGCCGGCTCCACCGAGGAGCCGCGCATGATCGTGCTCCGCTACCGGCCCGAGGGCACGCCTAAGCGCCACCTTGGAATGGTGGGCAAGGGCATCATGTTCGATTCGGGCGGCATCTCCCTCAAGCCGTCAGATCCCATGCACTTGCTCATGAAGATCGACATGGGCGGGGCCGCAGCGGTGTTGGGTGCGTTCACCGCGCTTGCGGGGCTTGGCGTGGAGTCGGCGGTATCGGCTTGGCTCATGTGCACGGACAACATGCCCTCCGGCACCGCAACCAAGCTTGGCGATGTGCTCGTGGCGCGCGGCGGCACCACCGTGGAAGTGCGCAACACGGACGCCGAGGGCAGGCTCGTGATGATGGACGCACTTGTGCTCGCCACGGAAGACGAGGTGGATGCCGTTGTGGACATCGCTACCCTCACCGGAGCGGCGCTCATGGCCCTCGGCAAGTCCACCGCCGCGCTCTTTGGCAACAACCAGGAACTCATCGACGCGGTCTTTGCCGCGGGCGAGGAGACCGCGGAGCCGGTATGGCAGCTCCCGCTCGAAAAGAAATACCGCAAGCAGCTCGATTCCGAGATCGCCGACATCGCCAACCTTGCTGGTCCGCATGCCGGAGCCACCACCGCGGCCCTCTTCCTGAACGAGTTTGTAGGCGACACACCGTGGGCGCACATCGATATAGCAGGCACAATGCAGACCGATGCCGACGACTCATGGCGCTCGTCAGGAGCAACCGGCTTTGGAGCGAGGCTCCTGGCGAAGCTCGCCAAAGACTTCTGAGGCGTGCATCCTGACTAACTCCAGTCACATGGGTCACGGTGACCCTTGATTGTCAGATACTGGAGGGGTGGGGACTGCCTTTCGACCTCTTGAGCGCACGCGTCTTCGTGTTGGAGACGCGCTGTTTGAGCGCGTCGCTGGGCCTGGCGGCCCGGAAGCACGCGACCGCGTCCACGGCACCCAGGGCCCGCGCTGGTTCCCCCCTGGAAGCGCCATCCGCCGCGTTCACGGCGACGCGTCCGCGTACATCGGAGGGCTGCGCGCGCTTCTGCTGCAGTCACTGCACCCGCTAGCCATGGCGGGAGTGGCGGGACACTCCGGCTATCGCGGCGATCCTTGGGGCCGGCTAGCCCGCACCTCGACGTTCCTTGCCTTCACCACCTTTGGCGCCGCGGATGACGCCCAGCAGATGGTGGACCGCGTGCGCGCCGTTCACGAGCGCGTACGCGGCAAAGCCCCAGACGGTCGTCCCTACCGTGCGAGCGATCCCCACCTGCTCACGTGGGTGCACATCGCGGAGGCGGATTCCTTCTTGCGCGCCCACCAGCGCTACGGCGAGCGGCCGTTGGATGCGGCAGGTGCCGACGAGTACGTGCAGCAATCTGGCATGGTTGCCCTCAAATTGGGTGCCCGTGAGGTGCCGAACACGGTTGGCGAACTTGCCGAATACCTGGAGCGATATCGCCCCGAGTTGGAGGCGGGTCCCGCCGCG
>CAYMRO010000093.1:2555-8170 GCA_964392875.1 uncultured Demequinaceae bacterium | reverse complement strand
CCTCACGCGGCGATCACTACAGACATCATCGTTGGCTTCCCGGGGGAGACCGAGGAAGACTTCCAGGAGACGCTGCGAGTTGTCCAGGAAGCGCGGTTTGCCAGCGCATATACGTTCCAGTACAGCCCGCGCCCCGGTACCCCTGCCTACGAACTGCCGGCGTTGCCGCAAGAGGTGGTGCGGGAGCGGTACGTGCGCCTGCACGCGCTCCAGGAGAGCATGGGACTCGCGGAGAACCAAGCGCAAGTGGGCCGCACGGTTGAGGTCATGGTGCTTGACGCCGTGGGATCCAAGCCCGCAGGCCGCAAGGACGGCGCCACGGACCGCCTCTCCGGCCGGGCGCCAGATGGCAGGCTCGTGCACTTCAGCGTGCCCGACGCTGTGGCTGGCTCCAGCGCGCCGCGTCCCGGGGACTTTGTGACCGTTGGGATCACCTACGCGGCGCCCCATCACCTCGTTGCGGACAGCGCGCTCGCCGGCGGACCCTACGCGGTGAGGCGCTCGCGCGCCGGCGACGTGTGGGACGCGGTGCAGCATGGCGAGCATGAGCACCAGGGCGGCGGCTGCGGCGATGCGTGCGGCACCGGCACCAGTGCGAGTGGCGACGGGCGCGTGGGGCTAGGCATGCCCGCGCTCCGCTCCGCAAACCTGTGAACGCCGCTGTTTTGAAGGCCGCCGTGACGCCCACGCCGGCGGCCATCGCGATTGTTGGCGCAACCGCGGCGGGAAAGTCGGCAGTGGCCCTTGCCGTTGCCGAACGCCTCGACGGCGAGATCATCAACGCCGATTCCATGCAGTTTTACCGCGGCATGGACATCGGCACGGCGAAGTTGTCCGTCGCTGAGCGTCGCGGCATCCCGCACCATCAGCTGGACACTCTCGATGTTCACGAAGACGCCTCTGTGGCGCGGTATCAGGAGGCCGCGCGGGCGGACATCGATGCCATTCACGCGCGGGGACGTCGCGCCATGGTGGTGGGCGGCTCGGGGCTGTACGTGCGCGCGCTCCTCGACCGCTTTGAATTTCCCGGCACGGATCCGGACCTGCGTGCGCGGCTCGAGGAGCGCGCCCGCGTTGAGGGTCCAGGAATGCTGCACCGAGAACTGGCTGCCATTGATCCGGAGGCGGCACTGCGGATTCAGCCCCAGAACGCCAAGCGCATTGTGCGTGCGCTCGAGGTGATCGAGTTGACGGGCGAGTTGTACTCGTCGAGCCTGCCTACGCATACCTACGAGATCCCGGCAGTGCAGGTGGGGCTGCGGATTGGCTATGACCAGCTTGATCCGCGCATCGATGCGCGCGTGGACCACATGTGGGAATTGGGTCTCGTGGACGAGGTGCGCGCACTCGTGGAGCGCGGCCTCCGAGACGGCGTCACCGCGCGCAGAGCAGTTGGCTACGCGGAGACCTTGCGGCTCCTGGACGGCGAACTTACTGAGGGCGCGGCCCGTGACCTCATCGCCCAAAACACGCGGCGCCTTGCGCGCCGGCAGGCGCGCTGGTTCCAACCCGATGCCAGGGTGACGTGGGTGGATGCCCCTGCCACAGCGTCGGACGTGGAACGGGTGGCCGATGAAGTGGTGGCCGTAGCCACAAAGCCCCACGTAATGTAGGCGCATGAGCACGCTCAGGTTCACCAAGGGACACGGCACCAAGAATGACTTTGTGCTGCTGTTTGACGAGCGCGGCGAGATCGATTTGGGGCCGGAACTCGCGCGATTCCTGTGCGACCGCAGGGGCGGCATTGGCGGCGATGGGGTGATTCGCGCGGTGCGCTCGGGAGCGCTCGATGCCGCAACGGTGCCCGGCGTGCGCGGACTGGATGGCGCCACGTGGTTTATGGACTACTGGAACTCGGACGGGTCCACCTCGGAGATGTGCGGGAACGGCGCGCGCGTGTTCGCGGCCTTCCTGGAGCGTCAGGCGGGGCTCGATGTGCGGGGCGGCCTCACGTTTGGGACCCGCGGTGGGCCGCATACCGTGACGGCGATCGGCGACGGCATCTACGCGGTAGGCATGGGGGAGTACCGGCTCGGCACGGCACCGGATGGCTTCGATTCCGAGGTCTCCGCGCGGGGTCTCGATCCCGTGCGTCCCGCACTCAGCGTGAATCTCAGCAATCCGCACCACGTGGTGGCGCTCGCGCACGCAGGCGAGCTCGATGCCTTGGACCTCAGCGTGGCGCCCGTGGTGAATCCCACGCCACCAGACGGCTCCAACGTGGAGTTTGTGGTGACGCTGGGCGGCGAGGTGCGTGACGGTGTTGAGCGCGGTCGCATCCGAATGCGCGTGCACGAGCGTGGGTCCGGCGAGACGATGTCTTGCGGCACCGGCGCGTGTGCCGCGGCGTTGGCCGTGCGGTTCTGGGCGGGTCCCGATGCCCCCGACGTGTGGGATGTTGAGGTGCCCGGCGGCCTCGTGACCGTTCGGGTAACGGGCGGCCGCGTAATCCTCGAGGGTCCCGCTGAGCTCGTGGCAGAGGGCAACGTCACGGTTCCGTAGTTACCCGGCCGAGCGTGCCTCAGCCCGCCACCATCCGCAGCACGCGGAAGCCTTTCGCGGACGCCACCTTCTCCACGGAGCCCCAGCCTTGCTCGGCTAGCCATGCGGCGAGAGAATCGGCGCCAAGATTGCGCTGCACCACGAGCCACGCCTCGCCCCCGGGAGTGAGCCGCGGCAGCCACATGGCGAGCAACTCATGCAGCGCCGGCTTGCCGATGCGAATGGGCGGGTTGGACCAAATCGTGTCGAAGGTCTGCGATGCAGGCACGTCGGTGGGGCGCGTCACCACCACGCGGTCGCTAACGCCGGCCGTCACCGCGTTGCGGCGTGCCAGGTCCAGCGCGCGCTCGTTGACGTCGATGGCGGTGACCATCGCATCGGGCGCCATGAGGGCCGCCGTAATGGCAATGGGCCCCCACCCGCAGCCAATGTCCAACACGCGTCCGCGCGGCGCGGGCACCGTCCGCAGGAGCACCCGCGTACCCAGGTCCACGTGCGCGGGAGAGAAGATCCCCGGCGCCACCTCGAGCGACAGATCGCGGCCCGCGAGCGTCACGTCGATGCGTCGGCGCTCGTCTGCGGAGGCGGGGCTCGCGCTGAAGTAGTGGTCCTCGCTCACGGCACGAGCGTACCGGCGCGCGCCACGGCCAGCGTGTGGACAACGGGGAGGCGTGTGGGCGCCGAGTGAGACAATGGAGGGCAATGTCAGACCCGATCATCGAAGAAGAGACCCCGCAAAGCCGCGCCGACGCTGTGCTTGAGCGGGTGCTTTCGCGCGCCGGTACGGCGGTGGCCGAGGGCGGCACCAAGGTCACCGATTACGACGGCGATCAGCTGGAGCGCGAGGAGCGGGCGGCACTGCGCCGCGTGGGAAGCCTCTCCACTGAGCTCGAGGACGTCAGCGAGGTGGAGTATCGCCAGCTGCGCCTCGAGAAGGTGGTGCTGGTTGGCCAGTACCCACACGGTGCGGCTTCCGAGGCGGAAATTTCCCTGCGTGAACTCGCTGCGCTCGCCGAGACGGCGGGATCAGAGGTCCTCGACGGTGTGCTGCAGCAGCGGCCAAAGCCGGATCCCGCAACGTACATCGGCAAGGGCAAGGCCCGTGAAGTGCAAGAGATTGTGGCTTCGGTGGGCGCGGACACGGTCATCGTGGACGACGATCTCGCGCCCAGCCAGCGTCGCGCCCTAGAGGACGTGGTGAAGGTCAAGGTCATCGACCGCACCGCGCTGATCCTCGACATCTTTGCCCAGCACGCCAAGTCCAAAGAGGGCAAGGCGCAAGTGGAGCTCGCGCAACTTGAGTATTTGCTCCCGCGCTTGCGCGGTTGGGGTGAATCCATGTCTCGCCAGGCCGGTGGCCAGGTGGGTGGCGCCGCCGCAGGTATGGGATCGCGCGGCCCCGGTGAAACCAAAATCGAACTGGACCGTCGCCGCATCCGCACGCGCATGGCGATTCTGCGTCGCCAGATCAAGGAGATGGCGCCCGCTCGCGAGGTCCGCAGAGACAAGCGCCTCGCGCTGCCCAACGTGGCGATCGTTGGCTACACCAACGCCGGCAAGTCCTCGCTGCTGAACCGCATCACTGGTGCCGGTGTGCTCGTGGAGAACGCGCTGTTCGCCACCCTGGACCCCACCGTTCGCCGCTCTCAGACCCCTGACGGGCGAGAGTTCACCGTCTCGGACACCGTGGGGTTTGTGCGCAGCCTGCCAACGCAACTCGTGGCCGCCTTCGCCTCCACGTTGGAAGAGGTGGCGCACGCGGACCTCGTGCTCCACGTGGTTGACGCTTCTCATCCAGACCCCGAGGGCCAGATCCGCGCGGTACGCGAGGTGCTCGCGGACGTTCCGGGTGCCGCAAACGTGCCGGAAATCCTGGTGCTCAATAAGGCCGACATCGCCGAGCATGACGTCCTACTGAGACTGCGCGCACGCCGCGAACCAACCATCGAGGTCTCCGCGCTCACGGGCGAAGGCATGGACGAGCTCATGGAGGCCGTGGCCACCCGCCTCCCGCGCCCCGAGGTGCGGGTGGATCTCCTATTGCCATATACCAGGGGTGACCTCATCGCGGAGGCCCACGAAAAGGGCGAGGTGATCTCCGAGCAGCACGGCGGCGACGGCACGCAACTCGTAGCGCTCGTGTCAGAGTCGCTCGCCTCCCGCATGCACGCCGCTGCTGTCACTACTGCCGTCACAACCGCAGCCACCACCTCCGCCGCGCGTGACTGACGACCTCACTCCCGCGTATGTCGAGGAGCTGCTCCACACCGCGGTGACGAGCCTCGGCGGTGAACACCGCGAGGGCCAACTGCACATGGCGGTGGCCGTGGCAAACGCCCTCAACGGAACAGAACACGCACTCATCCAGGCGGGCACCGGCACGGGGAAGTCGCTCGGCTACTTGGTCCCCGCGGTGGCGCATGCGGCGCTCACCGATCAACGGATCGTGATCTCCACGGCAACTCTCGCCCTGCAGCGCCAGATCTACACCAAGGACCTCCCGCTGGTGCTCGATGCCCTGGAACCGGTGCTGGGAAGCCGCCCCAGCGTCGGGCTATTCAAGGGCCGTTCCAACTATTTGTGCGTCCACAAGATGGACGGCGGCTATCCGCCTGACGACGACATGCTGCCCCTCAATCTGGGTCCCACGAGCGAGCTGGGCAAGCAGGTGGCGCGCCTGCACACGTGGGCGGCGGAGACGGAAAGCGGCGATCGTGATGACCTGATTCCCGGCGTCCCCGGACGTGCTTGGGCGCAGGTGTCAGTGAACGGGCGCGAGTGCCTGGAATCCAAGTGCCCGGACATCGAGCGCTGCTTTGCCCAGCGCGCGCGCAACCAAGCAGCGGACGCGAGCATTGTGGTCACCAACCACGCCGTGCTGGGTGTGCAGGCAACGAGCCACGACATGATCGGCGAGCACCACGTGCTCATCGTGGACGAGGCGCACGAGCTCGTGCAGCGCATCACGTCCTCCGCGACCCACGAGCTCACGGTGCTCGCGGTGGACAGGGCCGCACGGAACGCCCGGCGAGTGGGCGTCACCACCGAGCAGTTGGACAGGGCGGCGCGGTCGCTCGACAACGGGGCGGCCGAACCGGAACAGCCCCGGCCCG
>CAYMRO010000093.1:0-2545 GCA_964392875.1 uncultured Demequinaceae bacterium | reverse complement strand
GGTGGGGTTCTCGAACACGAAGCGCCGCGACCCCACCGCCGAGGAGCTCGAGCGTTGGCCGGGTGCGCGGCGAATTGCCCCACGCTGTGGCAAGTGCCCTGGAAACCGTGCGTTCCGCGGCGCGTGGGGTACTGACGGGCGTGGCTGGGGTAGGCGCGGACAAGGAGCTTGCGGGGCCAGCCAAGATGGCAACGGCCTCGCTCACCGAGGTGTTTGACGTGTGCGAGGAACTGCTCGGCAGCTCCGGCGCGTACGTGGTGTGGTTCGCCGCGCGGGACGGCGACTACGGCTCCAGCGTCCCCGAGCGCATCCTCGCGGCGCCGCTCAACGTGGCGCACACCATCAACGACAAGCTCCTCGCGGAGCGCGCGAGCATCATGACCTCCGCCACGCTCGCCCTGGGCGGCAACTTCGACGCAATCGCACGCCACCTTGGCGTGGAGGATCCCGTCACGCTCGATGCCGGCAGCCCGTTCGACTACGGGCGCCAAGGCATGCTCTACGTGGCCTCACATCTCCCGCGTCCGGGAACGGGCGGGATCGGCGAGGAGGCGCTCGACGAACTCGCGGCGCTCATTGAGGCCGCTGGAGGCCGCACGCTGGGGCTGTTCTCCTCTCACAGGGCCGCCGTGGCCGCTGCCGACGCCATCAGGGCGCGGCTCGACGTTCCAGTGCTCTACCAACTCGATGATCAACTGCCAACGCTGATGAAGGAGTTTGCGGCGGACCCGCGCGCGTGCCTCTTTGGTTCCACGGCGCTGTGGCAAGGCATTGATGTACCAGGGGCAACGTGCTCGCTGGTGGTCATCGACCGCATTCCGTTCCCTCGGCCCGACGACCCCGTCACCCAGGCGCGCACGGAGGCCGTTGCGGAGAACGGGGGGAACGGCTTCATGGCGATCAGCGCCACTCACGCGGCGTTGTTGCTTGCGCAGGGCTCGGGCCGGCTCATTCGCTCGCTCAACGACCGAGGAGTGGTTGCCGTGCTGGATCCCCGGCTCGCCACGGCGCGCTATGGCGGGTTCCTCGCGCGCTCCATGCCGCCGTTGTGGCCAACCACTGATCGCGATGTGGTGCTCGCCGCTCTGCGCAGGCTGGACGTTGAAGCCTCGGCTCGGCAATAGGCTGTGATCATGACGGAGTCAGAGGAGTTCATGCGCGGCCAGCTTGCCGAGCGCCAGCGGTTCGCCGAGTACCTTGAGCACTTCGAGAAGGGCTCAAGGGAGCTCGCGGAGAAATCCCAGACCAATGAGTCTCGCGTCTACCAGACCACTATCGCGAACGCCATGAAGGCGATGCGGGAAGCCAGCAACGGCGGCTTCCACTGGCAAGACGGCTGGCGCGAGCAGTAGCTAGCAGCGGCGGCCAGAACCGAGGTCAGATGTCGAGGATGGTATGGGCCCATTTCAGCACCCTTTCGCCCTCCGGGGTCAGGCCGTGATAGCGCTGGCCGCGCTCGACGATAGGGACTTCCAACTCCAGCTCGAGCTGGCGGATGCGTCCTGAAAGGGTCGGCTGCGTGACGTTGCAGGCGGCCGCCGCGCGCGTGAAGTGCTTTTCGCGCGCGAGCGCGGCGAGATACTGAAGCTGCCGGATGTCCATCGTGCCCCTCCCGAGGCGGCGGTGATCGCGCATTGCGGCCCTGCGTCTGCCGGATTGCCGGGCGTATGCCTCCCGCGCGCCTCTCCGCTGCCACGATCATCGGGCCAACGCCGTCGAAAGGCAATGCGGCCGCGGATTTGTCCGCCGTTTTGAGACACGCGCTAACGCCATGTTATTGCCTTGTGGCGCTTTAATATTTCTCCCCGAACGGAACGGATGCCTTTGCCTGTCGGCAGATCGGAGCTGGTTGAGCTTCACAGGCATCATTTCCGAAGGCACGCAGGTTCAGCCGCGGGTGGAATGGGCAAAATCTTGCGTGCAACTCTGGGTGGGTGAGACGCGATGCGTCTCCCTTATGCTAGAATTTGGGTGCGCCTGCGGGCGCCTCGCATCCGGCCGATACGGTCGGGGGGTACAGCGTATGAACATTTACGGAAGTGCATGCCTGCTGGGTATGCTCGCGTCGGTTGGTCTCGCATTGGAGGCCGGCGCGATGGAGTTGAGCCAGCAACCGGCACCGGCGACATCACAGTCGCGCGGGTTCGCCTTGCCATCCTTTTTCGACGTGACGCGCCTTCCGGATCTGCAGGCGGCGTGGCGCGAGCACTTCGGCACCGCTAAAACTCCTGCCCTTGCCGCGCCCATGGGGGTTGGTGCGCGGGACATTGCCGCCGAGGCGGAGCAGGATTCGGTGCGCACACGGGCCGAGGAATTGAGCCGGCGCTTTGCCATTGGAGCGGATGGGGCGGAGGATTACGCGAAGGTCAACCAAGTCGTCATCGATCCGCAGACTCAGCAGGCCATCCGCGTGAATGACCTGACTGTAGGCAAATACGATGTCACGGTCACGGTCGGCCCGTCCTTCTCGACGCAACGTCAAGAGGCGGCGGAGCTGTGGTCGGAGATGGCGGGCAAGTTCCCGCAGATTATCGGGGTGGCGGGG
>CAYMRO010000092.1:2177-8201 GCA_964392875.1 uncultured Demequinaceae bacterium | reverse complement strand
AGCGGCCTTAGAATCGAAGCTAGCAGCGGTCGCCCTTCTGCTCTCCGCCCGGGTTGGGCGTCTTCGGGCTCTTACCGGGCACGGCACTGTCGGTGCCGGTCTTACCGCCCGGGCCTCCGCCCTTGCCTTTCTTGGTTCCGAACTGCTGGGTCACTTGGTCACCTCCCCGTCTGGTCCGAGTGGCTCGAGGTACTTGCTGACGGCCTTGCGGAGCCCCGGATGGATGTCCTCGGGATCTACCACGCGGCCGCAGAAACCCATCTTCGTGGTCTGGGCTACAGGCAGGCCGATCTCGGCAGCCGGCGTAGCCGGGGCCTCGTCTTCCTCCTCCTCGTGGGCAGGAGCGGCGAACCCGATCGCGGGTTCCCGCTCGTCGGCGCTGTGGTCGATGACGTGGAGCTCCTGTTGGAGCGAACTGAGATCCAGGTGCCATTCGGCAGCCACGTAGGCGACAGCCACGCCAGCTGCGGCGTTGTACTGCTTGTTGGCGATCAGGGCCGCCACGGTGGAAGCAGCCACCAGCAGCTTGCGGGAGGTCAGTTTGCGCAGGAAATCTCTCATCGACCTATCCCCTGCGGTGGTCTAGGCTGCGGAGATCCGTGCCGTCCTCCTCGTCCTAGTCCTCTGGTGCGTCGTTAGCGTCGCGTTGGGCTTCACCTTGGGTGCCCTCTTCGGCAGGGGCCGCGAGAACTAGCTGTTCGTTGATCGACGCCTCAATGGTGGCGATGTCCTCGGGGGTGAAAGACCCGGTGGCAAAGTTGCGCCAGTCGGCAGCTGGCACCTCTCGAGGCGGTAGGGGCGTATCTGTCGCCACGCCATCGTCGATGACGACGACGTAGCCGTTCGAGGCGAGAACTAACTGCTGGCTGTCGCTTTGTACTCCGCGGGGTGGTACATGCCCCAGATCCAGCTGATTTGACGCTTGCGGTAGTACACGCCGCGTTGCGGATCGCCCGTGCCGTCGGTGGTGTTGCCCTCGATCGCGTAGACGTAGTTGCCGCTGACTTTGACGGCGATTCCGGTGTGCTTAGGCGTGCCCAGACCCCAGTCGAAGACGAGGATGTCCCCTGCGACAATCTGGGAGCCGCTGGGCCTCCGAATCAGAGCGGGGCTTTGCTCTAGGTCCTTAACGTAGTTGGGGAAGTAGGACTCAACCGGCGCCTCACCCTTGTGGCCCGAGGCGTAGGTTGCCCAAGCCACGAACACCTGGCACCACGCGTGATTGCCACTAATCCACTTGTTGTACTTGTTGGTGCGCCATTTGGGCTCTTCGTAGTTCTTCTGATGCAGGGCCGCGGCCACGATCTCAACTTGCTCATGGCGGCCGTACGCGACCGCAACGCCGGTCCGTGTCTTGGAATAGTTGGAGTAGAGCGCACCGCCGGAGAACAACGTTATGCAGCCTTCCTCAAGCAAGTGACACCTAGCGTCCCGCTCTGGCAGCCCCAACTTTCCGTGCCACGCGTGAAGCGCAAGGTACTTTGCCAAGTGCCGTCCTTCGATGACCCACGTATTCGCCGTCCCGGAGGTGGACGTGACCTCAACGAGGAAACCATTCTTGAACTTCTGAATTCGAGCACTTGTGGCCCCACCCGTGTACTTGGCCGCGGCCACCTCGGTGCTCGAAATTGGCCTCACCGACGTGGTTGCGGCACCTAGGCGCCACGCCATCACCGCGCGGCGCTCCTCAAGCGTGCTGCTGCCGCCCGTATAGTCCGCAAAGACCTCGGGCGACGTGGCGAGGGTGCTGCCCGACGATGACACGATCTTGGCGCGGAAGTAGATATTCGCATTGGGGCGAGCCGATACCGCGAAGTTGCCAGATTTGGATGCCCTGACTGTGGTCAACCTGTGCCAGCTTCCTGAGCTGGAGCGGTATTCCACCTTGATCAGGAAGGCGCCCGGGACGCCGCCCTTGACGGCCTTGCCAACGAAGTAGGCGGCTTCGTTTTTGTGGAACTGTGCCGTTCGCGTCCCAACAGTGATGGCGTAGCCGCTCTTCTTTACGAGTTCAGTGCGCCAGACATCGCTCAAGGTGCCGTCTACATTCACGCGGTAGTAATACGAGCCGGTGGGCACTAGTGCGCCAGCGCCTTGCCCATCCGCGATGGGAATGGACGTGCCAACGTCGTTCCACTTGGTCCCGTTGGTTGACCATTGGAGGTGACCCTTGCCGCCCACGTCTGGGTCCGTCTTTACCGTGAAGTGCAGCCGCCCGCCCTTGGGGATCGACGTGGGAGCCTTCACCGTCACGATCGACGGGGCCGCCGTTGCCAAACTGCGAGTGTCGAGCTTGCGCGCGGATACTTCCGCTACCGCAGCTGAGTCGACTGTGGCGACCAATGCCGCGACGACAATTGCAGTGACTAGGGGCTTAAGAATTGTGATCTTCATGCCTCGTTGCCTTCTCGTTGACTATGCGGCAACCTGCACGACTGCCACTCCGCATCGGGTCCACCATAACCTGAGCCGCACCGCGAATGCCACAGCCTGCGACGCATGGCAAGATGTTGGGAGTCGCCTTTGTGAGCATGGCGCGCGCGACCAAAGCCGGTAGAGGAGGACATGGATGCAACCCGATGTTGCGGTGTCTTCCACCTCTCTCCGCAAACGTGACGTACGTGCTGACTCTGCCACCGGGGCACTCCTTGTCCTTGTCATTCTTGGGCATGTACTCGAAGCGATGAATGGGTCCGCGGCCCACGCCGCGACATTGTGGATATACATGTTCCACATGCCAGCATTCGTATTTATCAGCGGCTATATCACTCAATTCTCGAGAAAATGGTCTCCCGTCAAGATCATTACTCGGCTGTTGTTTCCTTACATTGTGTTTGCCCTCATCTTGAGGTTAATGGCGCCCCTCCTCACGGGCGACGCCTTTGTGCTGAAACTCAGTGTTCCGCCGTGGTCGTTGTGGTACCTCCCGGCCTTGATGGCGTGGAGGCTGGCGGCGCCGCTCTTGCAGAGAATCCCCGTCGCGATCGCGCTGGGAGCTGCCGTGGCGCTGTCCGTCATCGCCGCAGGAGCTTCTTGGGTAGGCGTGCCCTATACGCTTGGTCGAATTGTCGGATTCCTGCCGTTTTTTGTTGCCGGATTGCTTTGGCGCGAGCAATGGTGGCATTGGCTGTTGTCACTACCCGCGCGGATCATCGCGACAGTCATCATCGTGGGCTCTGCGGCGTTGGTAGCGCTCGGTCAGTCCCCACTGGAGCGAAAACACTTTGCCTTTTCCCGCAGCTCTCAGGATCTTGACCTCAGTGCCCTGTCAGCCATGCAGCATCGGGCCGCAGTGCTCGTGATCGCAACCGTCCTGGGGCTGGCGGTGATCTCGATGACCATGAGAGCGATCAGCGCGCTCGCCGCCATCGGCATGGTGAGCCTCACTGTCTATCTATTGCAGGCGGCCATCCTCTATCCGTTGCATATCCATGGCGCCCCCGATTGGTTCGCAGGGGGGTGGGCGGTGGTTGCGGCAGCGATTCTGAGCGCATGCCTCGCGTGGCTGTTTTCCCGACGAGCGGTGGTCGCGGCTACGCGGCCCCTCATGGATCTGCGGTTCTGGCAAGACCTCTTCTCGTCCCGTCGGCGCGCTGGTGCGGAGCGGTAGCGCTTTGCTAGACTGACCACCGTCGCGACTGGCGCAGTGGGATACCACGAGGGAGCGGCAAACCTGAAGACTGTTGGTCGTACGCCTGGGCCAAGGTCACCGGAAAGCGACCCGGCGGCCCGCGCCGCTCGGCTCCCACAGTGAAGGACTGTCATGACAACAGACTCCAGCGCCACCGCGGCCGTAATGAACGCCACGCTGCAGGACTTCGATCCAGAGATCGCCAAGGTGCTCGACCGCGAACTCCACCGCCAGCAGACGTACCTCGAGATGATCGCATCCGAGAACTTTGTGCCTCGCTCCGTGCTGCAAGCGCAGGGCTCCGTGCTCACGAATAAGTACGCGGAAGGTTACCCAGGCAAGCGCTACTACGGCGGCTGCGAAGAAGTGGATGTCGCGGAGAACATCGCCATTGCGCGCGCCAAGTCGCTCTTTGGTGCGGCCTACGCCAACGTGCAGCCCCACTCGGGTGCCACGGCCAACGCTGCGGTGTTGCACGCCCTCATCAACCCTGGCGACAAGATCATGGGCCTCTCGCTTGCTCACGGTGGCCACCTCACGCACGGCATGAAGCTGAACTTCTCCGGCAAGCTGTACGAGGTTGCGGCGTATGGCCTCGACGAGCAGACCCACCGGGTTGAGATGGAGCAGGTGCGCGCGCAGGCGCATGCAGAGCGGCCCGATGTCATCATCGCCGGCTGGTCCGCCTACCCCCGTCACTTGGACTTTGCGGCGTTCCGATCCATCGCGGATGAGATTGGCGCCGTGCTGTGGACGGACATGGCGCACTTTGCCGGTCTCGTGGCCGCTGGACTGCACCCGTCGCCGGTGCCGCACTCTGACGTCGTCTCCACCACGGTCCACAAGACGCTCGGTGGACCCCGCTCTGGCCTGATTCTTTCCCGCGATGACGAGTATGCGCGCAAGCTCAACTCTGCCGTTTTCCCTGGCCAGCAGGGCGGCCCGCTCATGCACGTCATTGCTGCCAAGGCCGTAGCGCTCAAG
This sequence comes from uncultured Demequinaceae bacterium, assembly GCA_964392875.1. Taxonomy (GTDB): domain Bacteria; phylum Actinomycetota; class Actinomycetes; order Actinomycetales; family Demequinaceae; genus Demequina. Next base: position 3,586 of record CAYMRO010000092.1, on the reverse strand, counting down.
GCGGCGGCGCAGCCCGAGTTCAAAGAGCGCCAGGAGCGCGTGCTTGAGGGTGCGCGCATTCTCGCGGAGCGTCTCACAGCGGCCGACGCTGTGGCCGCGGGCGTCAACGTGGTCACCGGCGGCACCGATGTGCACTTGGTGCTGGTTGACCTGCGCAACTCACCCCTCAACGGGCAAGAGGGCGAAGACCTCCTCCACGAAGTTGGCATCACCGTCAACCGCAACGCCGTTCCCTTTGACCCCCGCCCGCCCATGGTGACGTCCGGGTTGCGCATCGGCACGCCGGCACTCGCGAGCCGCGGCTTTGGCGCCGAGGAGTTCACCGAGGTCGCGGACGTCATCGCCACGGCACTCAAGGGCGGTGCGGACATTCCGGCGCTGCGTGCTCGCATCGCAACCCTCGCCGATGCCTTCCCGCTCTACGACGGACTCCAGCAGTAGCGGCGGTCGCCATGAGCGCCCAGATTCTTGACGGCAAGGCAACCGCCGCCGCGATCAAGGCGGAACTGACCCAACGGGTGACGGCGCTGCGTGCGCGCGGCGTTGTGCCCGGACTCGGCACGCTGCTAGTTGGTGACGACCCTGGCTCCACCTGGTACGTCAACGGCAAGCACGCGGACTGCGCGGAGGTGGGGATCGCCTCGATTCGTGAGGACCTGCCCGCGACCGCCACCCAGGACGAGATTGAGGCCGCCGTGGCGCGCCTCAACGCCAACCCTGAGTGCACGGGATTCATCGTCCAGCTTCCGCTGCCGGCGGGCGTGGACGCCAATCGGGTGCTGGAACTCGTTGATCCCGACAAGGACGCCGACGGTCTGCATCCCACCAACTTGGGCCGCCTCGTGCTGCGCATGGCGGAAGACGTCACCTCTTCCTTGCCATGCACACCAAAGGGCATCATCGAACTCATTGAGCGCCACGGGATCTCGTTGCGGGGCAAGGAAGTGGTGGTGATTGGCCGCGGCACCACGGTGGGCCGCAGCATCGGCCTGCTGCTGACCCGGCGCGCCGTCAACGCCACCGTGACGCTGTGCCACACAGGGACGGTGGACCTCGCTGCACACACGCTGGGCGCGGATGTGATCGTGGCCGCCGCTGGGGTACCCGGTCTCGTGACGGCAGACATGGTCAAGGACGGCGCGGTGCTCATCGATGTTGGCGTCTCTCGTGTGATCGATCCTGAGACCGGGAAGTCCCGAGTCGCGGGGGACATCGAACCGGAGGCGCGCAACAAGGCTTCCTGGTATTCGCCCAACCCGGGAGGCGTTGGCCCCATGACCCGAGCCATGCTGCTGTCGAACGTCGTCGAATCGGCCGAACGCAGCATCGGCCACTAGCCCCACCCCCGCCCGGTTGTGGTAGGTGAGCGGTGATTTTGGCCCACTTTTCACCGCTCACCTACCCCAACG
>CAYMRO010000092.1:0-2077 GCA_964392875.1 uncultured Demequinaceae bacterium | reverse complement strand
TGTGGTAGGTGAGCGGTGATTTTGGCCCACTTTTCACCGCTCACCTACCCCAACGGGGAACGGGAGGGGGGCGAGGGAGGCGCTTTGTCGGTGGGCGGGGATAGGCTCGCGTCATGCGAATTGCCACGGTCAACGTCAACGGCGTGCGCGCCGCTCTCCGCAAAGGCATGCTGGGCTGGCTTGAGGAAGCGGCCCCAGATGTGGTGTGCCTCCAGGAGGTAAGGGCGCCCGACGACGTGGTTCAGGAATCCTTCGCCGGCGAGTGGCATATCGCTCACCAAGAAAGCGAGTTCAAGGGCCGCTCGGGCGTCGCCATCCTCTCTCGCACGCCGCTCACGGACGTGCAGGTGGCGGTAGATGTCTTCGGAGCTGCAGGCGCCGAGGCCACCCACACGGGCCGCTGGGTGGAGGCAACGGTGGACTCGCCCGCGGGGCCGCTGCGCGTCATTTCCACCTACGTCCACTCCGGTGAGGTGGGCACTCCCAAAATGGACGACAAGTACGCGTTCCTGGACCTCGTGTCGTTGCGCTTGGCGGACCTCCTGGTCAATCAGGAGCGCGCGGTCATGATGGGCGACCTCAACACGGCGCACACCAACCTCGACATCCGCAACTGGAAGGGCAACCTTAAGTCTGCGGGATTCCTCCCGGAGGAACGGGCGTATCTGGACCAGTGGTTCCAAGCGGGCTGGGTGGACGTGCATCGCAATCTGGCCGGGGAAGTTGATGGTCCCTACACGTGGTGGTCACAGCGGGGCAAGGCGTTTGACTCTGACACCGGCTGGCGCATCGACTACCAACTGGCCACCCCGGCGCTCGCGGCCGCCGCGAAGTCGGCGCGCGTTGATCGGCAAGCCTCGTGGGACACGCGCTGGACGGATCACGCCCCGCTCGTTGTGGACTACGAGCTCTTGTCGCCAGCCCTCACACGGTGAGGAACGTGGGCGCCGCAAAGCCCGCGTCAACCATTCCTTGCGCAATGTGCCGCGCCGTGGTCTCCGCCTGAGTTTTGCGCACGAGCGCAATCGCGGCACCGCCAAACCCACCACCAACGAGGCGGGCCCCCAAGGCGCCCGCCCGGAACGCGGCGTCCACCGCGGCATTCAGTTCGGGGCCGCTCACGTCAAAATCCACCTCGAGCGAGGCGTGAGAACGGTAGAGCGCCTTGCCGATGGTCACGAAGCGCTCGTGAGCGGGCGCAGTGCCGGAGAGCTCCGCGGCCACAAGGCGCGTGCGCTCGATCTCGGTGATCACGTGGCGCGCCCGATGCCGCGCAATGGGGTCTTCGATCGCTTCGATGCGCCGGAGTGCGTGGGGGGCGTCGGCGACCTCGCGCAACGATTCCACCCCAAGTGCTGCGCATGCCGCCTCGCATTCGCGCACGCGCTCCGCGTAGCGGCCGTCCGTGTGAGCGTGGGTGGTGCCCGTGTCGATCACCAGCAGGCACAGCCCATACTCCGGGAAGTACAGCGGTTGTTGGAGGGCAGTGGGTGGGCTCTCCGCGAAGTCAAGCATGAGCGCCGTCCCCGGCTCGGTGAGCAGCACCGCGTAGGGATCCAAGGCCCCCAACGGCACGCCCACCACGGTTCGTTCGCCCTGGACGCACGCTGCAGCCAGTTGGGCGGAGGCGTCTTCGCCCGTGAGAGCGAGGCCCCACAACTCCTTTGCCGCGAGTGCCGTGGCGCCCTCGAGTGCCGCCGAGGAACCCAGCCCCGCTGCAATGGGCACGCAGGAGTCGATCGCGATGTCGAGTCCCGGGCCGTTGTGTCCGCGAGAGCGCAACGCCCACAGCACGCCAGCTACGTAGGCCGGCCAGCCCGGCATGTTGGGGGCAATCGCGTTGTACGCAACCTCAACCACAGCGTCGGGCCCGCTGAGGGACGCGCTGTGCGCGGAAGCCACGCGAAGTGTCTCGTCCCCGCGGGCGGCAGCGGCCACGAAGGTGCGGTGCTCGAGCACGGTGGGCAACGCGATGCCCCCGTTGTAGTCGGTGTGCTCGCCAATGAGATTGACGCGTCCCGGTGCGGACACCACGATCGTGGGCTCATAGCCAAATCTGTCGCGGAACACGGCCGAC
>CAYMRO010000091.1:0-8253 GCA_964392875.1 uncultured Demequinaceae bacterium | reverse complement strand
GGGACAGGCCCAGCACAATGAGCACTTCCGCGCGCAGGCGGCGCCGGCTGGGGAGTTCGGTCTCAGCGATGGTGTCCATGGTCACGAGAACTGTAACGAGTGGCGAGGTCACCTCGTCCCGCACGCGGTCCCAACGTTTTGCCCACCCGCTCCCGTTGTCTGGGTGAGATGCTTCAAACAGACAGAAAGGCGTGGCGTGGCGCACTGGGAGCCGATGCTTGAGCAAGTGATGCGCGAACGCGCACCCCGCCTGCTCGCGTACGCGGCGATGGTGACCGGCAACGACGCCGAGGCGCACGACGTCCTACAAGACGCCCTCGTCAAGTGCTTCTCCAAGCGGCGCAGTTTTGACCACGTGAACGCGGCCGAAGCGTACGTCCGCCGCGCCATCCCCACCGTCTACATTGACCATCTCCGCCGCCGTCGCACGCGCGACGACGCGGACCTGCGCTCAAGCCAACCGGAGCTCCGCGCAACGGACCTCGACTCCCAAATGGACGTCCAGCGCGCGCTGGCGGACCTCGCCCCTCGCGTGCGCGCCTGCATGGTGCTGCGCTTCTTCGACGATCTCACGGTGCCGCAGATCGCGCACACGCTAGGCCTCGCGGAGGGCACGGTAAAGCGCTATTTGTCCGACGGCTCGGCGGCGCTCGCACTCACGTTCGGCATGCCCGACGCTGGCTTCAGTTCACCCGAAACGATCCCCGTGATTTCCAACAGTAAGGAGGGCCGCAGAAATGCCAGATGACTTCGAAAGGCTCATGCGCGTCCAATTTGATGCGGCCGAGAGCCGCTTTGCGCACGATGAGTTTGCCGACGACTTTGGCACCACCATCAAGAGCAGGGTGAAGCGCCGCCGCATGGTGACGGGCACGGCCGTTGGGGGTGGCACCGTCTTCGCAATAGGTGCGATAGCGGTGGCCGCGATGTATTTGCCGCGCGCAACTCCCACGCAACCCGCAGCCACACCGGGTTGCTCTACCTGGACGCCCTCTCCCGATCCGTACCCCGTGGTGACCGTGCCTCCCGACGCCTCTGGCAGGAGTTACGAGGTTGAATTGCCTGACGGCGCCGGCACCATGATCTTGACGCCCGTCTACGACGACGCCCCGGTTATGGAGGTCTCGCTACCGGATGGGACGCACTTCACTACCGCGGGAGATCTCAGCTCGGGTTCATTTGTGTTCATAGCGCCGGAGTCCCCCCTCGTAGTGGTGGCGGCGCTGGACTTCAAGGGAGATCTCCAGGTAACTGTGGGCGGCGTGGATGCCGTCGTCAAAGATGGCGTAGGCCACGAGCCGCCGCGTATTGTCGCGGACACCACGCCCGTGCCCGTCGTCGATTGCGGAACGGCCGAGCCCAGCGACACCGTGGCTTCGCCATTTGAGTGTGGATTTCACCTGGATCCGGGCTACCGCACGGACAGTGCCTTGACCATCACCGGCGCGGGATACAAGACCTACGACGAGGCGGGGAGGTTGGCCGGCACAACCTTCATCCCCAACGATCCCGTCGTCTCCAATATTGATCCGCTCGTGCCTTACGTCACGGTGGTCAACAACGAGGTGCCAGGAGCGCCCGCTGGAATGGCGCTTGATCCCGCCGAGGACACCGTTGATTCGCTCGTCGGCGCGCTGACTGGCGTTGCTGTCGTGAAGGTTCAGGACGGAGTCGTTGTGGCGGTGCCAAGTGACGACGCCCCCGATGTTGCCGGCGGAACACCTGGGGCGCTCGTAGTGAACCAGGGCTTGACCGCGCTCGTGCTAGACAAGGCCTACTTCACTACGTGCCCCGGCGTGACCTCCACCGCGTACTCCACGCTCTACGCGGTTGCCGGAAGCCAGACCCACGTTCGCCAGCAAGCGAAGGAGCCAGCCATCTACGTATGGCAGCAATTGCGTGGAGTCACGGGATAGCCCAACGATTCCGTGCACCGCATGCGTTCTCAGGCAGACTGACACGCACCGGAGGTGATCGCATGGCTCGCTGGGAGCCCGTCCTCGACGAGGTGATGCGCGAGCGCTCCCCGCGCCTGCTCGCCTATGCGGCGCTACTCACTGGCGACCAGGCCGAGGCGCAAGACGTGGTCCAAGAGGCGCTCGTCCGCTCGTTTTCTCGCGGCCGCGCCTTTGAAAACGCAAACGTCGCCGAGGCCTACGTTCGCCGCGCCATACCCAGCGTATTTATAGACCGTTTGAGGAAGCGCAAGGCCGCTGAACGGGCCCACAACAGGGACGTCGCGATCGGGAGGCGCGACGTCCCCACGCCGGACCGTGAGGCCGTCATGGATGTCCGCGCCGCGCTCGCTGGCCTGCCGCCGCAGGAGCGAGCGTGCACAGTGCTGCGCTTCTACGACGACCTCACGGTGCCGCAAATTGCGCGCGAGATGCGTCTCGCGGAGGGGACGGTCAAACGGTACTTGGCCGACGCGTCGGGCAAGTTGGCGCGAATGCTTGGTGAGGATGTTGACGCCTCTGTAGAGGCCGATGCGGTGCCGGTGGTCACGCCGGCGACGAAGGGAGCACGGAAATGAGTGGGTTGAGCGAGCGGCTCGGTGCCGCGTTGGAATTTGATGCACTGGCATTCTCCGGCGAGGATTTCGCCGACGCTCGGTGGGGTTCCGTGCGCACGCGCGTCAGGCGGCGCCGGGCCGCTCGGGCGGCCGGTGTGGGCGGGGCGTCGGCGCTCGGTATTGGGGCGCTCGCGGTTGGGGTGACGCACCTTCCGTTCGCGTCACTCGGCCTGGCCGGGCCGGGCTCTGGCTCTGTGGTGTGCACCACGAGCGCGGCGGCCCCCACCGCGCACCCGATCGACAATTCGACGGGCGAAGACAAGACGTGGCTGATCTACGACGACGTCACCGGTGGGGTTGTCCTGACACTTACCTCGGAGGGTAGTGATCTTGTCGCGGTGGACGCTGCGGGCGCCAAGCAGCACGTTGGCCCCAATAGCGACGGCTCGTATACCGTTCAGGTTCCCTCCGGCGGCACGGCCGAAGTCGTAGTGGATGGGAGCGGGTGGACGGTCGACTGGAACGCGCCGACCACGGAGCCATCGCCCACGGTTGTGTGCGCAACAACATCACCGGTTGACACACCTGCGCCAAGCCTGTCGTCGAGCGCTACACCGAGTTCGAGCGACCATCTACACGCCGCGTCTCCGTTCCAGTGCGGGTTCACCTTTGACTCTGCTGTTCATGACTCTGACGGGGTTGCAGTGAGGACGATGAAGTGGCTCACTGCGGGTGAAGCCAACGCCGCCGTGTCGGAGGAGTACGGAAACACGTGGCCCACAGACCTCGTGCATCCGTTGGGTCCGGTGCTGACCGTGGGTATTGGTGTGACGGCAGCGGCTCCGGACGGCGTAAGCATTCTTGACAACGGGGGCGCGGGCGACATCTTCGATCCCGCCGACTACTTCGACCGGCACACTCTGAGTGCCAAGGGCTATCTTGCCGGGACCACGGTCGTGGGCGTGACCGACGGGCGAGTCGTCGCAACAGTTCCGGAACTCAATGAGAGTCCAGCCGCGATGTTGTTGTGGCCGCTAGCCATTGACAACTACGACCTCGGCTTCACTGTGCTCGACATGGACGCGGTGCTGGTGCCCTGCGGTAATGACACCACCTGGACTGACACGTATGTCGTGACGGGCGTCGGGCTTGCGTCGGGCGGTAACTGGCTGGTGGACCCGATCTACAGCTGGGCACAGATCCCGGCGGCCGATTAGTCCAAGTACTCCTGGACCAGCTTCTGCGCCAAACCCACGTACGTACCAGGGGTGAGGCTCGAGAGGCGACCAGCCACGTCGTCGGGCAATCCAAGGCCGCCAACGAAAGAACGGATGGCCGCCTCATCAATGGACTGCCCCCGCGTGAGCTCCTTGAGGCGCTCGTAAGGGTTGGACATCCCGGGCACTCCCGCGATGGAGGCGGCGCGCATCGCGGACTGGATGGGCTCGGCGAGCACCTCCCAGGAGGCGTCGAGGTCCGCCGCCAAGACCGCCTCATTGACGGACAGTGTTCTCAGCCCGCGGCGCACGTTGTCGATGGCAAGCAGCGAGTGCCCAAAGGCCACGCCAATGTTGCGCTGGGTGGTGGAATCGGTGAGGTCGCGCTGCATGCGCGAGGTGACCAAGGTCGCCCCAAGCGAGTCAAACAGTGCGGCGGAGATCTCAAGGTTGGCCTCCGCATTCTCAAAGCGAATGGGATTGATCTTGTGCGGCATCGCGGAGGAGCCGATGGACCCCGGCGCCGCGGCCTGCGCAAAGAAGCCGAGCGAGATGTAAGTCCACACGTCCGTTGCGAGGTTGTGCAGGATCCGGCCAAAGCGCGTGACGTCCGCGTAGACCTCGGCCTGCCAATCGTGTGACTCGATCTGCGTGGTGAGCGGGTTCCACGTGAGCCCAAGGCCCTCAACGAAAGTCCGCGAGACCGCCACCCAATCAGTAGCGGGAACGGCGGCCGTGTGCGCACCAAACGTGCCCGTGGCGCCGTTGATCTTGCCCAAATACTCGGCCGCCTCGATGCGTCGCAGCTGCCGGCGCAGCCTGTGAGCGAGTACCGCCAGTTCCTTGCCCACCGTGGTTGGCGTGGCGGTCTGGCCATGCGTCCGGGACAGCATGGCGACGCCCGCGGTCTCGTGGGCGAGCGCGGCAATCTGGTCAGTGAGCGCGGTGGCGGCAGGCAACCACACATCTTGCACGGCCCCGCGCACCATGAGCGCGTAGGACAGGTTGTTGATGTCCTCGGATGTGCACGCAAAGTGCACCAACTCGCTCAAGCCCTCTAGCGAAGTGCCCACCAAGCGACGCTTGATGTAGTACTCGATCGCCTTGACGTCGTGGATGGTCTCGCGCTCAATCTCCGCGTGCTCAGCGATGCCGTCGGCGTCAAAATCCGCAGGGATGGCGCGCAGCAAGGCGAGCTCGTCAGCGGTGAGGGGGCGCGTGCCCGGAACCGCCTGCGTGGTGCACAAGTGAATGAACCACTCCACCTCCACATGCAGGCGCTCGCGGTTGAGCGCGGGCTCGCTGAGGTGGTCAACGAGTGGCGCAACAGTGCTCCGGTACCTCCCGTCGAGCGGCCCAAGGGCGATGGGCGGCGCAATCTCGGCGAGCGGTTTCCAGTCAGTCACGTCCCCATTCTTCCATGGCGCACCAGTTCTCCACAGGCGCCCCCGGTGCGGGGTGATTTTGTCCGACGCTGTGCCTAGGTTTCGCTGTATGGACAACTTGGGTTCGGCTAGGGCGGCGCTCGCGAGAGCTATCGACGACGTGCAGGCAGCGATCAATCGCGTGCGCGCCGCGCAGAACGTGGACTGGGCGTCGGCGCTGGCCTCCAGGTATCGCCACGAGCTGCACGTTTCGTCGCAAGATCTGGTGCGCTTCCGGGACCGCCTTGAGGCAACACGCGCGGGGCTCACGTGAGCGAGCCGATTTGGTCAACCGGCGGCACGGGAGGCGAGCGCGCCGTGACGGGGGACTTGGAATGGGCGGTGCACGCGCTGCGCGCCGCCGCTGACGACGTCAGCCGCGCCCATCTGGAACTCGCGAGAAGGCGAGCCGCGCTGGAACTGGACCCCAGCGTCGGGCAATTGGGGGTGACCGCTGAACTTGCGTACGCGGAGCGGCTCGCGCCCGCCCTGGAAGCGGAGCTGGACCACACCGCACGGCGGCTGTCCGCGGTAGTTGGCGCATTCGTGGAAGCCGAGCGCCGCGCGCGGTACCGGGTGGGTGCGCTTGATCGGGCGAGGGACGTTGTGGAAGATGAGATTGGGGGCGCCCTGTGGGGCACGCGCGTGGTGGGCGCGTTGGCGCTCGCGAGCTCTCCGCTCAACGGCCTGCTGTGGGCCACCGGTCACGGAACGCCGGCGGGAGCGATCCTTCCTGAAGGTGCACCGCCCACTACCGGGACACTCGATCGCGACACGGTCGAGGGCGCGCTCGCGCTCGCGCCGTATCCGGTGCTCGTGGCCGCAATCAGCGCCTTGACCTTCAGTCCGCTGTTGCAATATCTCACCGCGTGGAGGGGCCACCTCACGGCGACCATCGTGCATATGAAGCCGGCGAGGTCAACGGAAGACATCATGCGGCGGCTCCGCGAGACCGAAAGCGTGCCTGGCGGAGCGGTACGCATTGAGCGGTGGACGGGGGAGGACGGCGTGACGCGACGCATCGTCTACATCCCCGGCACGGAGGATTGGCTCAACATCTCCGGGAACCCGTTCGATTCTCAGGCGGATTTGGAGCTGGCTGCGGGCAACTTGCCAGATGCCGCGGGGCTCGTGGCAGCTGCGCTCGAAGAAGACGACGCCAGGCCGGGCGAACCGGTGATGCTTGCTGGTCACTCCCTTGGTGGCACGCTCGCCACCGCGCTCGCGGCTAACCCCGCCTTGACGAACCGCTTCACGGTGCAGGCAGTGGTCACGGCGGGCTCGCCCGTGGGTCGCATCGCGCTGCCAGCCAGCGTGAACGCCTTGCACCTCGAGGGCACTCGGGACATCGTGCCTGGTCTTGACGGCAGGCCCAACCCGGACACGCCAACGCGAACCACCGTGCACCACGATGCACGGGATTCGCAGTTGCCGGAACTCGCCGGAGAGGGCGAAGACATTGGCTCCGCGCACCACTTGGATACGTATGCGCAGACGGCGCGCCTTGTGGACCACGGGCTCAGCCCGTCAACGGATGCGTGGCTCAGTGCGGAGCGTGAGTTCCTGCAGCCCGGCGCGCACGTAGTGGTGACGGAGTACCGGCCCTAGTGGATTGAACTCGCGGAGGAGTTAGTGCATTTCGCGACCGGCGCCGGGCACGATGGCGCTGAGGATCGCGGTGACGATCGCGAGCACCAGCGCCGCCCAGAAGGTGCTCCAGAAGCCGCCGAGCGTGAGTTCTACATTGGGGATGAACCCCGTGACCCACGAGGCCAGATACAGGATCGCCCACGAGATGATGAGCGAGAACAGGCCGAGCGTGAGGATGAGGCATGGCAGCGCCAGGAAGGTCAGGAGCGGCCGCACTAGCGCGTTCAGGCCCGCGATCAGCATGCCGATCGCGAGGTAGACCAGCCCGCGCTTCCACCACGCGCTCTCGCCGCCTTCAACCGCTACGTCGAACGGAAGGACGGTCACAAACCACACCGCAATTGCGGTGACGATCGAGTTCAACACAAAGCGCATGGCTCATATTCTTCCACGGGCCTCCGGCCTGCGAGACTGGGCACATGACGGTTCCTGCACCCCGCCCCCAAGTGGCAGCCCTCCCCGCTTACGTGCCCGGCGCGCGCGGCGCCGGCGGCCCGCAGCCCATCAAGCTGTCTTCCAACGAGAGCCCGTACGGCCCGTTGCCGTCGGTTGTCGCGGCCATCGCGGCGGGCGCCGAGGCGCCGCAACGCTACCCCGACATGGCCGCCTCCGCCTTGCATGCACGGCTGGCTTTGGCGTGCGGCGTTGAGCCCCACGCTGTGGTTGCGGGGGCCGGTTCCGTGGCCGTCCTCGCACACATCCTGCAGGCGTACGCGGGCGCGGGGGACGAGGTGGTGTTCGCGTGGCGCAGCTTTGAGGCGTACCCCATCCTGACCGCCATCGCTGGGGCGGAGGCGGTGAAAGTGCCGCTCGATGCGGACGCGCGGCATGACCTCGAGGCCATGGCCGAGGCAATCACCGACCGCACAAAGGTGGTGCTGGTCTGCTCGCCCAACAACCCCACAGGCCCCGCCGTGCATGCCGAGGAGTTTGTCGCGTTCATGGCTCGCGTGCCTAGCCACGTGTTGGTGGTGCTGGATGAGGCGTATGGCGAGTACTCGCGCGATCCCCTCGCGGTGCGCGGGAGCGAGTTGCTCGCCGAGCACCCCAACCTCATCGTCTTGCGCACGTTCTCTAAGGCTTACGGCTTGGCGGGCCTGCGAGTTGGGTACGCGGTTGGTTCCGCGGAACTGCTCGCTCCGGTGCGGGCCGTGGTGACGCCGTTCTCCATCACGGAGGTGGCACAGTCCGCTGCGATCGCGTCGCTCGACGCGGTTGATGAGCTGCTCGAGCGCGTTGAGGTGACGGCTGGCGAGCGCGAGCGCGTCCTGGCCCGAGTCCGGGAGTTGGGTTGGGCTGCGCCGGATTCGGACGGCAACTTTGTGTGGCTGCCCGCTGGCGCACGCACGGCCGATGTTGTGACTGCCTTGGGTGCGCTGCCCACGCCCATTCTGGTTCGTCCGTTTGCGGGCGAGGGCATACGGATCACGGTCGGCACACCCGAGGAGAA
>CAYMRO010000090.1:0-8298 GCA_964392875.1 uncultured Demequinaceae bacterium | reverse complement strand
GCCGCGACCAACCTCACCCCATGTGGGGCCGGAGATGCAAAAGGCCGGGCCGCCCCCTTCGGAGCGACCCGGCCTTCAAGCCAGATGGGGCGAGACTACTTGAGCTCGACCGTGGCGCCGGCGGCCTCGAGGACCTCCTTGGCCTTCTCTGCGTCTTCCTTCTTGGCGCCTTCGAGGACCGTCTTGGGTGCCTCGTCGACGAGGGCCTTGGCCTCGCCAAGACCGAGGTTCGTGAGGGCACGGACCTCCTTGATGACCTGGATCTTCTTGTCGCCAACGGCGGCGAGAACGACGTCGAACGAGTCCTTCTCCTCGACCTCTTCCGCGGCGGCAGCGGCGGCGGGGGCCGCGGCGGCAACGCCAACCGGAGCGGCGGCGGTGACCTCGAAGGTCTCCTCAAACGCCTTGACGAAGTCGGACAGCTCGATGAGCGAAAGCTCCTTGAACTGGTCGATGAGCTGCTCGGTGGTGAGCTTAGCCATGTTGATTCCTTTACTAGTTGCCTGCGTGAATGCAGTTGGTAGGGGGTGCGGCTTTACGCCGCGGTCTCCTGCTTGTCACGCAGGGCGTCAATGGTGCGCACGGCCTTCGAGAGCGGTGCTTGGAACAGGTACGCAGCACCAAAGAGAGACGCCTTCATAGCGCCTGCAGCCTTGGCGAGCAGAACCTCGCGGGACTCGAGATCTGCGAGCTTCATGACCTCTTCAGTAGAGATCACCTTGCCTTCGAGAACGCCGCCCTTGATGACGAGCTTGTCGTTCTCCTTGGCAAAAGCCTTAAGACCCTTTGCAGCCTCCACCGGGTCACCGGTGACGAATGCAATGGCCGTGGGACCAACGAAGAGGTCGTCAAGACCATCCACGCCGGCATCCTTGGCCGCGAGCGCCGTCAGAGTGTTCTTCGCGACCGAGTAGGTCGCGGTACCACGCAGTTGTCCGCGCAGCTTTGCAAGCTGCGGCACGGACAGGCCGCGGTACTCGGTGATCAGCACGGCATTGGCTGCGCGGAAGTTATCCGCGAGCTCCTTGACCGTGGCCACCTTGTCTGGCGTCGCCATAATTTTCCTTCCTGGAACGTGACCACCGCCCGTCCCGGAAAACAGAAAAGGCCTCGCGCAGGCGAGGCCGTTGGCCCGACGCTGTTGCCAGCTGGGCATTTCGGTTCACCTACGCAGGACTTCCGACTTTCACGGAACTTCGGCCGCACCTGGACTAATCCAGGCCCGACGACCGGCGGTCTTGGGCTCGTCAAGGGTACCCGAGGTTTGGGTGCGGAGCAAACCGATGCCAGCCACGGCGTCGGGCATGCAAAAGGCCCGGCCTGTCACTAGGACTGGCCGGGCCTTCGCTAATGGTTACCGAGCGTTACGCGTCACCCTTGGCGAGCGCGTCCACGCCGATGCCGGGGCCGGTCGTTGCGGAGATCGAGGTCTTCACGATGTAGCGGCCCTTTGAGGAGGCGGGCTTGGAGCGAAGTACCTCGTCCAGGACGGCGCGGTAGTTGTCGAGCAGCTTCTCGTCGCCGAACGACGCCTTGCCCAGCACGGTGTGCAGGTTGGCGTGCTTGTCAACGCGGAACTCGATCTTGCCGCCCTTGATGTCGGACACGGCCTTCGCCACATCCATCGTCACGGTGCCCGTCTTGGGGTTGGGCATGAGGCCACGCGGACCGAGCACGCGGCCAAGACGGCCAACCTTGCCCATGAGGTCCGGGGTCGCGACCACGGCGTCGAAGTCCTGGCGGCCGCCGGCCACCTCGTCGATGAGCTCGTCGCCGCCGACGATGTCGGCGCCCGCCTCGCGAGCAGCGTCAGCCTTCTCGCCGTTGGCGAAGACCAGGACCCTTGCGGTCTTGCCGGTGCCGTGCGGGAGGATGACGGTGGAACGGACCATCTGGTCCGCGTGACGGGGGTCAACGCCAAGCTTGAAGACAACGTCGATGGTCGAGTCGGTCTTCTTGGAGGACGTCTTCTGCGCGAGGCGGACTGCCTCGAGCGGCGAGTAAAGCGTGTTGCGGTCAACGAGCTGTGCTGCGTCGTTGTAAGCCTTGGAGCGCTTAGTCATCTGCTTCTCTTTCGTTTGCAGTCGTGGGCTGTGGGTCAGCGCGACCCATCCACTAACTTTCTTGGTTTGCTTTAGGAGACCGTGATGCCCATGGAACGGGCAGTGCCAGCAATGATCTTTGCCGCAGCATCGATGTCGTTGGCGTTGAGGTCTTCCATCTTCTGGGCAGCGATCTCACGAACCTGTGCTTCAGTCAGCGAACCGACCTTCTGCGTGTGAGGAACGCCTGAGCCCTTGGCCACTCCAGCGGCCTTCTTGATGAGCTCTGCGGCAGGCGGGGTCTTGGTGATGAACGTGAAGGAACGGTCTTCGTAGACCGTGATCTCCACGGGGATCACGTTGCCACGCTGCGACTCGGTCGCCGCGTTGTACGCCTTGCAGAACTCCATGATGTTGACGCCGTGCTGGCCGAGTGCTGGGCCTACGGGCGGGGCGGGGTTCGCCAAACCAGCCTGGATCTGGAGCTTGATCAGGCCGGCAACCTTCTTCTTAGGGGGTGCCATTCTTGGGTCCTTTTGTTAGCTTTTGCGGCTGGCAGCCGCATGGTTGCTGTCGTTAGATCTTGGTTACTTGATTGAACGACAGCTCGACCGGGGTTTCCCGGCCGAAGATTGACACGAGCACGTGGAGCTTCTGGGACTCCACCGAGATCTCGGAAATGGTGCCTGGGAGCGTTGCAAACGGGCCGTCGATGACGGTGATCGCTTCGCCAACCTGGAAGTCGATTTCGACGGGCTTGGCGCCTGCCGTTGCGTCCTCGCCAATGGCGGCGGCCTGAGCCTGCGGCGGGGCCAGCATGGAGACAACCTCGTCGAGGGTGAGCGGCACGGGCTGGTGGGCGTGGCCAACGAAGCCGGTGACGCCGGGCGTGTTGCGCACCGCACCCCAAGACTCGTCCGTCAGGTACATGCGCACGAGCACGTAGCCGGGCATCCGGACGCGCGTGATCTGCTTGCGCTGGCCGCCCTTGATCTCCGTGACCTGCTCCATGGTGACTTCCACCTGGAAGATGTAGTCCTCCATGTGGAGGGACTCGATGCGGTGCTCGATCGCCTGCTTGACGCGCTTCTCGTGGCCGCTGTAGGAGTGCACCACAAACCAGTCGCCTTCGCGGGCGCGCAACTCGGCGAGGAATTCCTCGGCTGGGTCGGTTGCGGACTCTGTTTCGGGTGCTGCAGGCTCTGCCTCCGGAGCGGCGGGCTCGTCGTTGGCGGGCTCGTCGTTGGCGACATCAGACTCGGCGACGACTGTTTCGATCTCAGCCACAGCGTCGGGCACAACGGCAGATTCGGGGACAACGGCAGCGTCGGTCACATCGGTGACCACGCCGTCGGCGTTCTCTTCAGACACGCATTTCTCCTTACGTAGGCGGCGTCAGCCGCCGAAAACCCAGTTCGCGGCGTAGCCGAACACAAAATCCAGCACGAAAACAATCAGCATCATCACGCCAACGAAACCGAGGACGATCCAGATGTACTGGATGGTCTCTTCGCGCGAGGGAGTGACGACCTTCTTCAGTTCCGCGACCACCTGTCGCCAGAACAGGGCGAAGCGACTGAAGATGTTGCGGCGCTCGCGCTCGTTCTTGCGCGGGCCCTTCTCTCCTGAATCAGTCACGGCAGTGTCGCTCACCGAACATCCTTTGCTTGTTACGTGCCGCAGGCGGTGGCCTGCGCCGAGCAGGGCAGGCGGGACTCGAACCCACAACCGTCGGTTTTGGAGACCGATGCGCTACCAATTGCGCCACTGCCCTCCGGGGATTGGCCCCGAAGTTCATGACATTCGCCTGGCTCACGCGGGCGCGAGCCATCATGACGTTTGTCAATCGCCGACTTGCCAGTGTACGTGGTTTCGGTTCGCCGCGCGAACCCAGTCTTGGCCCCAGTGCGGAGGTCAGTGCGTAGGTCAGTGCGGAGCCCAGTGTTTCACGCTCCAGAGGGACCAAGCGCGAGTTAGTCCCTTGTGATGCGAAGTATTTGCCGTCCAGAGGGACGTATGCGCGCCGGGTCTCGCGTTCGCCACTCGCGGAGTGCATCGCGAACCTCGCCAACCACGTCTGCGGAGTAGTGATTGAGAACCTCGGACGCCGCGTAACTCAATTGCGGCCGCCCGGCTCTGATCGCGGCGCGGGCACCCTGACGGTCGCGGACAAACGAGCCCTTGTCGCGGTGCGGACCGTAGCCATCCACCTGCACGATCAGCAGGTGCTCGACTTCCATGTCCACATGTCCTGCACCCTCGATGTACGCCTGCGGTGTCACCGAGAATCCCGCCTTCACAAGTCGCAGGCGAACTATGGTCTCGCCGGGTGCTTGCGCGCGCGCATCCGCATAACAGAGCAGGAAATCGCGCCGTTCCTTGGATGTCCGCGTGAATTTCATGACGTCGCCGAGTGTGATGAGACCTCCGTGGAGTGCGGCATCCACCGCGGCGAGGTGCCACTCCTCGTCGAGGCACGCGCCCGCGCAATCCAGCGCCGCGGCTACCGAAACTACAGACCCGGGCAGGGGCCGCTCATTTTGATAGTGCAGCTGGACGGGCGCCCGCGTGCGGGCGCCCAAGTTGAAGTTGCGCGGCACTGCTAGATGGGCCGCGTGCGGAGTCCGCGGAACCGGCAGACCCAAGCTCGCAAGCGCCGACACGCAGGTGATGGCGGCGCCGAGCTTGATCGCCTGCTGCCTCTCAGGCGGCGCGTCCGGGAGCATGTAGGCGCCGCGCGAGACGCGCACCACAGTGCCGTCAGTGACCTCCAGCCGAATCGCGTAGGGCGTGCAGCCTTGCGCGAGCAACTGGCGAGTGCGCCCGGAGCCGCCAAGCGCTGCGAGCGCCTCGGTGGGATACATGGGCTAACCGTGGCGTGTAAACGTGGTGGACGTGGAACGGGAGCGCGGAACTGTGGACAGTGCACCGCGGACCGCGATCTGGGGACGCGGGCGCCGGGCTACGTCAGTTGCGTGGGCGGGCACCGGGGCGGGATGAGGCCCGACACAAACGCCGCGAACGTGAACGTGCCCTGTGCTCGATCCCCCTGGACGGTGAAAATTCACGCCCCAGGGGGACTCACGCCGGCTCAGTCCCCCTTGAGCGTAAATGGGCGCGGGTCGGCGTGCCGGTCAGTCCCGCGTGAGCGTGAATGCACCCGGGCAGGGCACCCGGGTCAGTCCCGCGTGAGCGTGAATGCACCCGGACGGGGCACCCGGCCCACCCCACCGAGCGTGGAAGAATGGCTTCATGACTGCTCCTGCTCGCCGTGTTTCTGCTCGCCTTGGTGCCATCGCGCCCTCCGCCACACTCGCAGTGGACGCCAAGGCCAAGGCGCTCAAGGCCGCCGGCAAGCCCGTGATTGGATTCGGCGCTGGCGAGCCGGATTTCCCCACCCCGGACTTCATCGTGGAGGCGGCCGCCGCAGCCACCCGCGACCCCAAGAACCACCGCTACACCCCGGCCCCGGGCCTCCCAGAACTCAAGAGCGCCATCGCGGCCAAGACCCTCCGCGACTCGGGCTACGAGATTGACCCGGCAAACGTCATCGTCACCAACGGCGGCAAGCAGGCCGTGTTCCAGGCCTTCGCGGCGCTCGTGGACGAAGGTGACGAGGTCATCCTCCCGGCGCCCTACTGGACCACCTACCCGGAGGCCATCGCCCTCGCCGGCGGCACGCCCGTGGAGGTCTTCGCGGGCGCGGAACAGGGGTACCTCGTCACCGTGGAGCAACTCGAGGCCGCACGCACCCCGCGCACCAAAGCCCTCCTCTTCTGCAGCCCGTCCAACCCCACTGGCGCCGTCTACTCTCCGGAACAGACCAAGCAAATCGGCGAGTGGGCGCTCGAGCACGGCATCTGGGTCATCACCGACGAGATCTACGAGCACCTCACCTACGACGACGCGATCTTCTCCCCCATCATCAAGGCCGTCCCCGACCTCGCCGAGCAGGCCATAGTGGTCAACGGCGTGGCGAAGACGTACGCCATGACGGGCTGGCGCGTTGGCTGGATGATCGCCCCCTCGGACGTCACCAAGGCCGCCGCGAACTTCCAGAGCCACCTCACGAGCAACGTCGCGAACGTCTCCCAGCGCGCGGCCATCGCGGCGCTCGAGGGCGGCCTCGAAGACGTCTACCTGATGCGCAAGGCCTTTGACCGACGCCGCACCACCATGGTCAACATGCTCCGCGAGATCGACGGCATCGTGTGCCCCACCCCCAAGGGCGCGTTCTACGCCTACCCGTCGGTGGAGGGAATCATCGGCCGCGAAATCCGCGGCCGCGCCATCACCAGCAGCGCGGACCTCGCAACCGTCATCCTCGAAGAGGCTGAGGTGGCCGTGGTCCCGGGCGAGGCGTTCGGCCCAAGCGGGTTCCTGCGCCTCAGCTACGCGCTCGGCGACGATGACCTCGTTGAGGGCGTAGCCCGCATTCAGCGTCTCTTGAATTAGCCCGACGCTGTGGCCGGGTCTCCCACAAAGCCCGGTATTGCCTTGGCGAAGCGAGTGGCGACATCCAGCCTGCGGGCCATATCAACCTCACCCGCACGGCCGTCGTCCCACACCACCACTTTGGTGCCGTCTGTGTGAATGGCGAGCCCAGCGTCGGCCACGTCAACTAATAGCGCGATCATGACGGGCTGCAACATCCCGTGCACCGCGCGCTCGTCATCCGCGCGCACCCGCCAGGCGCGGTTGAACTCGTATGACTCAACGTCCACGTCGCTCCCGCCGACGAGAGAGGCCATACGTTGCGCGAAGTCCTCGCGCACAAAGTCCGCCGCGGGCAACTGCCGACCCGTGTCAATCCACACTATGCGAGACGTGAAGGTGCGCGCGCTGAGCCTGCCAACACCGGCATCGCCCTCGAGATACGCCATGCCGCACTCTCGCCCATCGACCGTTCCGGTGGCACCCGGCGAGGCTTGGACGGAGCGCAACGCGCTGAACGGCCGGCGCAACCAGCCGCTCTCGGCGCGAGGCACGCGCGAGGTGTATCGGAGCGAGAGGGACTCGGCAGCGCGGCGAATCTCCGCCGCGATGCGTCGCTGCCGGCGCACCAAGCGCTGATCGGCGGCGATGCTGATGCCTAACCCCACCGCGCCAAGCGCCACGAGCGCGAGCACCGTGGTCATGACCCCGGACGAGACGTCCTCGGTGAAGGCCATAAATAGAGCGGACACCGAAAACAGGGTGAGGAAGGTGAACGCGATCTGCAGGCCCAGCCAGGTGCCCCGCACGCGGCTGCGGGTGGCGAGTGGGCCCAGCGCCGCATTCTTGATCGCTGTCCGCTCTCGCTGAGAAGCCGTGATGGCGTCGTAGACCTGAGAGCCATCGGCCTTGGTCAAGAACCGCTGCGGCAAGCCAAAGCGCGCCATCATCGCGAACCCAACCGCAAAGCTGAGATCCGGCTGCTCGCCCTGGGGATCAAAGAAGGCGGCGACATACTTGCCGTCGCAACGAATCACGGCACCAGAACCACCGTGCGCATTGAGCAGCACCCGCATCTCGGGCCCCAAGAGGCTGTCCACGGAGGCGCCGTTGTGCACACGCGCGCGCCATGCGCGGATCAGGTCCGGGTGGTCGAGTGCCACGGACTGCCCGCCAAAGGCGCCCTCGAACGCGGCCGAGACATCGGGTGCCACAAAGTCGATGCCCGGCAGGTCAGAGCCGTTCTGCGCCCATGCCACCACCACACGGGGGTCGCTCGCGAGCAGGCCGACGCCCTGCGTGAGTCCCTCCACCGGCCGGGCGTGCGCGGCGAGCGATAGCGCGGAACCCATGGGCGCGTGAAGCGGTGGCAATTCACCCCCGCGAACCAGCTGGTAACGGGAGCGGCGCGCGAGCGTCTCGAGACCCGCAGCACCCGTAAGCGGTTGGTTGGGACGGCTCATGCCCACGCGACGCGCGGCGACAGACAGCAACGCGCAAACCAGGGCCGCAGCGAGCAGCGCGAGCGCGAGACCCATCTCTTCCTGCTTCACGAGGACGCCGAGTGCGGCGAGCAGCAGTAGCGGACCGGAGACGAGCAGCACAATCCACACACAGCCAAGGGCTCCGGCGCCGCTCTCGGTTTGGGGATTCGAGCGCGGAATGGCGGGTTTCATGGAGGCCACCTTATCGATGCAAAGCACCAAAAGCGGGCGGCCGGGTGCGGGCTATAACCACCCCACAGGAAGATTTCCGATGCGTTTATCCCTTTTATGCTTGGCCGATGCGTAACGTTTCGGTACGGTCGATGCATGACCAATGC
>CAYMRO010000089.1:0-8428 GCA_964392875.1 uncultured Demequinaceae bacterium | reverse complement strand
CCAATGGCTATGCCGATCCACGCGAGCAAAATGAGCAGTGGTCGGCGAGTAGCTAGCCGAGCGAGCGGTTTCATGTCGAGTTCTCCCCTTATTGACTAAACGAACGGTAAGATAGGTACAGAGGCGATAGTGGCACAATGACTAAACGACCGTCAAGGTAGTTTGTGAAGATTTCTCGTGAGGAGCCCAAATGAGCATCGATTCGGTACCGGCGGAGGCGCTCGACGCGCGGCGCACCGACACGCGCGAGCGCGCCATTTGTGTTGCTGCCGCGCTCTTCGCCGAACACGGTTACGCGGGGACCTCAATTCGCGACATCACCGACGAGCTGGGAGTCACCAAGGCGGCGCTGTACTACCACTTCAACTCGAAGGACGATCTACTGCGGGCCATCGTTGACGAGCCGCTCGACCGGGTCAGGGCCGTGATCGAGGAAAGCACGGATCTCAGCACGCGTGAACTCCGCGCGGCGTTTGTGAACCAAGTTCTCCTGGCCTTTGCCGCGTGCCCCCCCGAGGTTGTCGCGGTGTTCAAAGATCCTGAGCTGCAGGGAATCATCAACGCCAACGTCTCTCACTCTGGAGTGGTCAACACCCTCGCGATGACCCTCGCTAGAGCCACCTCGGGCGTGGAAAACCCCCAGGAGATCGCCAAAGATCACGTGCTCCGCGCGGTGGGCGCCGTCAGCGCGGGCGAGGCGATGCTGAACGCATGGCACATGGTTCACCAAGGTGAGGGAGGCGTCACTCCCGAAGCGCTCGCTGAGATTGGCGCGGTCATCACCCGCACGCTGGAGGCCTAGATGCACCCCTGGGGCAAGGAGAAGCGCGCGGGCATTAAGGGGGGGGAATCAAACGCCCGCGCGCTATCTAACAATGTTAGATAGAATGCGGCGAACGCGCAAGCTCAGGGCGTGCAGCACTTGTCGAGGAGTGTCGTGGCCGTAAGGATGGATCGCGCAGAGCGGCGCGAGAGCATACTCGCCACCGCGCTGGCGATCATCGACGAGCAGGGCCATCAGGGCCTCACAATGCGCGCACTGGCTCGCGAATGTGGCATGTCCGCGCCGGGCGTCATGCACTATTTCCCAGACATGCCCACCCTGGTGGTGGCGGTGGTTGCCTACCGCGAACGCCGCGACGCAGCCCTGTTTGCGGTGACGGAACCCGGACCGGGCGTCACGCGCGCGCTGCTCAACAGCGTCATCGACAACATCGTGGCAAGACCAAAAGCGGCGGAGCTCTTCGCGATAGTCGCCGCACAAGCCATTGACCCGCGGCATCCCGGCCATGCCTACTTCAAGGAGCGAACGGATGCAATCGTCGCTGAGTACGCGCCCATCGTGGGGTACGAATACGCCGAGCCAGAGGAACTGTTGCGGCAGCTGATCTGCGTCTGCGACGGACTCCAACTCAATTGGCTTCGTGAGCCAGAGTCGTTCGACGTCCGCGAGCGCTGGCAAGCGCTCGCGGACCCGCTCCTTGACGCGGCCGCGCGCTGCCCCGCCCAACAGGAGTAGCGCCCCAAGCCGTTGCCCTCCCGCTACCCTTGCGAACATGCTGACCGCATTCTGGAAGCGATTCTGGATGCCGCCACGCGCGCACGGCGAGGTGAGACAGCACCGCCGCGTCAGTTACGTGGAACTGTTCTACGACTTGGTGTTTGTGGTGGTGGTTGCGCGCGCCGCCCACGCGCTCGCGCACAACGTCACGTGGGGAGGGGTGGGGACCTTCGCCGTGGTGTTTGCCATGGTGTGGATCCTGTGGTTCAACGGCACCCTCTACTACGAGCTGCACGGCAGAGAGGATGGGCGCACACGCACGTTCGTCTTCTTGGAGATGACGCTGCTCGCCATCCTTGCGGTGTTCACGGAGGGAGCGGGCGGCGACAATGGGCGCAAATTCGCGGTTGTCTTCGCCATTTTGCTTGGCGTCACCACGCTCTACTGGTGGGGAGTGCAGCGCCACGACGACCCCAAGTTCATTCCGGCTGCGCGGCGGTACATAGCGCTCATGGTGGGCGGGCTAGCGATTGTGGTGGTCTCCGCATTCGTTGCGCCCCCGGCCCGCGCATGGGTGTGGGCGGCGTTCGCGGTGTTCTGGATTGGCACCACGCTTGTGTCCTTCACGCGCCGACGCCCGGCAGACCAGGTGGCCATCATGCCAACTGAGTCCCTGGTTGAACGCTTTGACCTCTTCACGATTTTGGTGCTCGGCGAAGTTGTAGCTGGCGTTGTTGCGGGGCTGTCCGGCACCGATCAGCCAACCCTTGGGATACTCGCCGCCATATTTGGCATGCTGCTGGCCTTTGCGTTCTGGTGGCTCTACTTCGATTTTGTGGCACGGCGCGAGCCCGCTGACGGGCGGCGCATCTTTGGCGCGTGGGTGGGGTTGCACTTACCCGTTGCCGCTGCGATCGCCGCCGCTGGCGCGGCGGTGGTGAGCCTCGTGGCTCACGCCACGGAAGGGCATACCCCTGCGGCCACGGCGTGGTTGCTAGGCGGTGCGGTTGCCCTCTTCCTCCTTGCGGTTACCGCCACCTTTGAGGTGCTGGCGGCCGGCCCTGCGGAGCGCCGCGCCCAACGCATGGTGACGGTGACGCTCGTAGTTGCCGCCGGCGCGGTGCTCGCAGTTGCCGCGCTGAAGCCCCTGGCGTGGCTGTTTGCGCTGCTCTTGGTGCTGATAGCTGCGGTGGGCTGGACCATTGGCGCGGTGCGTTCGGTAGCAAACGGCACCGCACCGCCCGATTGACGCGGCTGCCGTCGCTTGAGCGGACCGAACTACATCTCTTCGTGAATGTTGGGGTCTCCACCAAAAAGCCGGCCATCCGCCTTGGTGAGGGCCGAGATCGCCTCAACTTCAGCGTCGGACAATTCAAAGTCAAAGACGTCAAGATTTTCTGCCTGCCGCTCCGGCCGCGCGGACTTGGGAAGCGGCACCGCACCCAACTGAATGTGCCAGCGCAGAATGACCTGGGCGGGAGTGACGTTGTGCGTGGCGGCGGCCTCGGCCACCGCAGGCTGGGCATAGGGCGCGCTGCGCTTGCCCAGTGGGCTCCACGATTGCGTGCGAATCCCCAGCCGCTCGTGCTCCGCACGCATCGCCTCTTGGGTGAAGTACGGATGCAGCTCAATCTGGTTGATAGCAGGAGTGACGGCGGTGTCCTCGATCACCGCGGCCAGATGCTCGGCGGTGAAATTGCTGGTGCCGATGGTGCGCGCAATGCCCTGCTCGCGCAGCTCAATGAGGCCCCGCCACGCCTCGCGGTACTTGCCCGTGATGGGGTTGGGCCAGTGGATCAGCAGCACGTCAATGCGGTCAAGTCCCATCAACTTCAGTGATTCGTGGCCTTGCGCTATCGCGGCCTGGAACTCGTGGGCTCGGCCGGGGATCTTGGTCTGCACCACAACCTCGTCGCGCGCAGTGCCGGACTCTGTGAGGAAGTCGCGAATGGCGCGGCCAACCTCCTCCTCGTTGCCGTAGTTCACGGCAGAATCGATGAGCCTGTAGCCCGCGTCAAGCGCGTAGCGGATGGCTCGGTACCCCTCCTCGCCGCGCAGCGGATACGTGCCAAACCCGATCTCCGGGAGGATGTGGCCGTCGTTGAGGATGAGGTGTTCAGTCATATGGCCACCCTACGTGGCGCGAGGTACGGCTAGCCTGTGATCTATGAAGGCAACCCTCCCATGACAGTGGCGTTTGTACTGGGCGGTGGTGGGGTGCGCGGGGCGGTTGAAGTTGGCATGCTGCGCGCCCTGTTCGAGGCGGGAGTGGTGCCGCACCTCGTGGTTGGCACTTCCATCGGTGCCATCAACGGGGCGGCCGTTGCGCACGATCCAACGATGTCGGTGATTGGGCAATTGGAGGAGGCGTGGGCGTCGCCAACGGCGTCGGCGGTCTACGGCGACTCGTGGTTTAGGCAGATGCAGCGGCTCGCGCAGTCCCGCACCCATTTGAACGACCCCGGCCCGTTGCGAGATCTCCTCGCGTCAATGCTCGGCAGGGACGTCCAGTTTGAGGACCTCGCGGTGCCGCTCGCCGTTTGCGCATCGTCCATTGAGCGCGCCGCCGAAGTGTGGTTTGACTCCGGACCGGTCATCGACGCGGTGCTCGCTTCTGCGTCCGTGCCGGCGGCGCTCCCACCCACGCTCATCAATGGGGAACACTTCGTTGACGGCGGCATTGTGAACTCCATTCCGCTCAGCGAGGCCGTGGCTCGCGGCGCAACCGAGATCTACGTGCTGCAGGTGGGCCGCATTGAAGAGCCACTTTCCGTTCCAACCAAACCCTCCGAGGTGGCACGCGTGTCCTTTGAGATAGCTCGCAGGCACCGTTTTGCGCGAGACCTTGCGTTGTTGCCGCCGGGCGTCACGGTGCATGTGCTCCCCTATGGCGGCAAGCAACCGGGTGACGACAAGTTGAGCTCGTATCGCAAGCTCGACGCAACGCACCGCCGGATGGCGGCGGCGCACGCCGCGAGCCTTGAATACCTGGGAGGTCTGTAATGGCTCGTATCGCATGGCGACTGCCGCCACTGTGGGTGCGCAGGGTAGTGCTGGCGCCGCTCGTGGTGCTCATCGCGTTTGTGTGGCTGCCCATGGCCGTGTGGCTCGTGGTCATCGTTGCTGGCGTTGTTGCGTGGGCGCTCCCTGGCAGGCTACGCATCCTGCGCGTGATCTTCATGATGGGGCTCTATCTGCTGTGGGACGCGGGCGCGCTCGTGGCCCTCTTTGCCCTGTGGGTGGCCTCCGGATTTGGAATCTGGATCAAGCGCCCCGCATTCCAGCGCGCGCACTACCGGCTCGCGGGCGCGATGCTCGGCTCGCTGTTCTGGGCGGCACGTTGGCTCTTGCGGCTCACAATCATCGTGGACGACTCAGAGGGAGACCTCAATCCGCACCAGCGCCCGCTCATCGTTGCGAGCCGCCACGCTGGCCCCGCCGACTCCTTCATCATTGTTCACACGCTGCTCAATTCGTTTGGCCGCGAGCCGGCGATTGTGCTCAAGGCAACGCTCCAGTGGGATCCCGCGGTGGACGTGCTCCTCAATCGCATCCCCACGCGATTTGTGGCGCCCGGCCGCACCAAGCGCCCGGGCCAGCCCGGCGGCGCGCAGGCCATCGGCGAGCTCGCGTCGGATCTTGATGGAGACGACGCTCTGCTGATCTTCCCCGAGGGCGGCAACGTCACCGCCCGGCGCCGCACTCGACGCATCGACCAGTTGCGGGAAGCAGGGCACCACGAGTTCGCCACGCGTGCGGAGTCCATGGCACACGTCATGGCGCCGCACTCCGGCGGGCTGCTGGCGGCGATAGCGGCCGCCCCCGATGCGGAGATCGTGATGCTCGCCCACGCGGGGCTGGACAAGCTCGAGACTGTTGGTGACATTTGGCGGGAGCTACCCGTTGACAAGACCATCACGCTCAAGTCGTGGACAGCGAGCCCCGCCCCTGCGGAGGGCGCGGACGAGTGGCTGTTTGGCTGGTGGGAACGCGTGGACGGATGGGTGGGCGCCAACCAAGCCCCAGCGTCGGCCCGTCAGGCGAAGAGCGCGGACACCGATTCCCCAGAGTGAATGCGCCGCACTGCCTCCGCGAAGGCCGGCGCCGCAGACATCACGGTGAGCTTGGGATGCGCGAACGACAGCGTGTGCGGAACGGTGTACGTGGTGACTATCTCGCTCACGCGCTCGTCCGCACCAATGCGTTCCAGGGCGCCGTTGCTGAAAATGCCGTGTGTGCAGGCGATGGAAATCTTGCGCGCGCCGTGACTTTCCAGCTTGTCGAGGATCGCGTCAATGGTGGTGCCGTTGGCGATCTCGTCGTCCAGCACAATGACGTCCCGCCCGTCCACGTCGCCAATGAGGTGCGAGATTTCCACGCGGTCGCCCTCAAAGCGCTCCTTGGCGCCCGCGGCCATGGGGGTGCCGAGCAGCCGCGCAAACTTGCTTGCCGACTTAGCGTTGCCGAGGTCCGGAGAGACCACGGTGGTGTTCGCGAGGTCGCCTCCGCGGAAGTGATCCGCAAGTTCGTTGAGCGCATGCAACTGGTCAACGGGCACGCGGAAGAACGCATGCACCTGGGGCGCGTGGAGGGTCATGGTCAGCACGCGCGTGACCCCAGCGGCCTCGAGCATGTCCGCAACCAGGCGCCCGCCAATGGAAATGCGCGCGGCATCTTTCTTGTCGCTGCGCGCGTACGCAAAGTGCGGCATCACCGCGGTGACACGCTTGGCGGACGCGCCGCGCGCGGCGTCCACCATGAGCAGCAGCTCCACGAGGTTGTCTTGCGTTGGCGCCACGATGGGCTGTACCAAGAACACATCGCGCTCACGGCAGTTCTCCATGAGCTGCACCTGCAAGCAGTCATTCGCAAAGCGCTGCAGTCGCGATTCGCTGCGCTCCACCCCAAGGTCTGCGCACATCGCGTCGGTGAACTGGACGCCGCCACTGCCGGCGAAGATGCGGATGGACTCCATGGCGCCCAGCCTACAGAAATTGGAATGCGCCACGCGGCCCGGGCGTTGGCGACAGCATGACAAACATCACTGTTCTTGGCGGCAATGGCTACACGGGTGGGGCGGTTGTCGCGGAAGCGCTCAAGCGCGGCCACAGCGTCACCGTGGTCTCCCGTTCCGAGCCCGGCTCGCCGCTCGCCGGCGTTAGCTATCTCACCGGTTCCGCGCTTGACCCGGCTGTCCTTGATAAGGCCTTTGAAGGGGCCGACGTTGTGGTCACCGCCACCACGTCGCGCGGCGAAGCGTCGCAAGCGGCTCCGGAAATTGCCGCGGGTCTGGTGGAACGGGCGGCCGATACCGGCGCGCGCATAGTGGTTGTTGGCGGGTTCTCCTCATTGCGGCCAAGCGCAGACGCCCCGCGCATCATCGAGGGTGGTGTGCCGGAGCCGTATCGCGAGGAAGCGGAGGCCGGTCACGCGTCACTCGAGGCGCTCTTGGGAGCGCCCACCGCGGTGAACTGGACGTTCGTCTCGCCCGCCGCGCAATACGGCTCGTGGATTCCCGGTGAGGCAGCTGGCGCGTATCGGCTGAGCGGCGACGTAGCGATCCTTGACGACGAGGGCTCCTCGGTGCTGTATGCGGAAGACCTCGCGCTCGCGATCCTCGACGTCATCGAATCCGGCGAACACGCACGTGAGCACGTGTCGGTAGTCTCGGGCGCGTGACCCGCCCAATCCACTCCGCCACCGTCGCGGCTACCGAATGGCTCTCCGAGTCGATGGTGCGGGTGGTGTTCTCTACTGCCGCGCTTGATGGAGTGGAGCTCTTTGCCGATTCCTATGTGAAGCTGCGGTTTGACGGAGTGCAGCGGGCATACACCGTGCGCGCTGTGTCCCCGGGGCAGTTCGCCGTGGACTTTGTGGTCCACGGCGACGAGGGACTCGCGGGACCGTGGGCGGCCGCCGCCAAGCCCGGAGACTCGCTCGAGTTTGTGGGACCCGGCGGCGCGTGGTCACCCCGGCCCACCGCCAGCCTCCACCTATTCATAGGTGACGAGAGCGCTTTGCCGGCCATAGCGTCGGGCCTGGAACGGCTTGATGGCGCGCCATCCCTGGTATTTGCCGAGGTGGAGGCGCCAGGCCACGAGTATCCGCTGCCTGTCCCGGCCACGTGGGTGTACCGCGAGGGTGCGCCGTATGGCGAGCGGCTGGTTGAGGCGGTGCTCGCGGCGGAGCTGCCATCAGGGGATCTGGAAGTGTTCCTGCACGGCAACGCGGAGATGGTGCGGCCGCTGCGGCGGTATTTGCTGGGCGAGCGGGGAGTGGCGCGCGAGGCGCTCTCGGCGTCCGGCTATTGGCGAGCCGGGCTCACCGACGAAGGCTGGCGCGCGGCCAAGCGCGAGTTCAACGCGGTGATGGAGGCGGAGGCGTAAGCCCTCGGGGGTCTATCCGGGCGGGAGCAGGTCCGCGCCGGTCCATGGCTCGCGCTCAATGACGTCGCCGTTGCGCTGGCGTGCGAGCCACTGGGCGCGCTTGCGGATCAGGTAGGCGGAGCCGCCGATGCCCACGAGGCTCACCATGATGGGTGGCCACAGATTTGCTGCGGGGGTGTCCCCCCAGATCATCGTGGCGACCACCACGAGCACCGTGATAAGCCCCAACGAGGTGATCGCGAGCATGACGTAGAGACCCAAGGGGTTCTCGCCGGGGTCTGGGGAGTGTCCGAGATCGCTGTTGGCCATGGGGCCTCCTCCGGGTGGTTGGGCTTGACTGTCACTTTACTGACAGGTGCACCCCGCACCAACCCCCGCGCCGGCCGCGTCGGCCGAACTGGCCGCACCCCGCGCCGCACCCGCACCCCCTTTGCACCCGCACCCCCTTTGCACCCGCCGAGCGTGAAGCGCATCGGCCCTGCATCCCTCTGGACGGTGAATATTCACCGCCCAGAGGGACTGTGGTGCCAAAAAGGCGCGC
>CAYMRO010000088.1:0-8480 GCA_964392875.1 uncultured Demequinaceae bacterium | reverse complement strand
CACGCACGTGGAGTTCATGCCCGTCATGGAGCACCCTTTCGGCGGCTCGTGGGGTTACCAGGTCTCTTCTTACTACGCGCCCACGTCGCGCTTTGGGTCGCCTGACGACTTCCGCTTCCTGGTTGACTCGCTCCACCAGGCGGGCATTGGGGTCATCCTCGATTGGGTGCCCGGCCACTTCCCCAAGGACGAGTGGGCGCTTGGTCGCTTTGACGGCACGCCCCTGTACGAGCACCCCGATCCGCTGCGCGGCGAGCAGCCCGACTGGGGCACCTTCGTGTTCGATTTTGGGCGGCCCGAGGTTCACAACTTCCTCGTCGCCAACGCCACCTACTGGCTGCAGGAGTTCCACGCGGACGGCTTGCGCGTGGATGCCGTGGCCTCGATGCTCTACCTGGACTACTCGCGCGAGGCGGGCCAGTGGCGCCCCAATGTGCACGGCGGGCGCGAAAACTTGGACGCTATTGCGTTCCTGCAAGAAGCCAATGCCGTGGCGTATCGCGCCAATGCCGGCATCGTCATGGTGGCGGAAGAGTCCACGGCCTGGCCCGGCGTCACCGCGCCCACCAACGCGGGCGGACTGGGGTTTGGCCTCAAGTGGAACATGGGCTGGATGAACGACACCCTGCGCTACATGCAGGAGACGCCCATCAACCGCTCGTACCACCACCACACCATCACGTTCTCGATGATGTACGCCTTCTCCGAGCAGTTCTTGCTGCCCATCAGTCACGACGAAGTTGTCCACGGCAAAGGTTCGCTCCTGGACCGCATGCCGGGCGATCAGTGGCAAAAGATCGCGGGTGTGCGCGCCCTGCTCGCGTATCAGTGGACCCACCCGGGCAAGCAGCTGCTCTTCATGGGTTGCGAGTTTGGCCAGGAGGCCGAGTGGTCTGAGGGACGCTCGCTCGATTGGTGGCACCTCGAGGACAGTCTGCATGGCGGGTTGAAAGACCTGGTACGGGACCTCAACGGGCTTTACAAGCAGACGCCGTCCCTGTGGGAGCGGGACTCGGACCCGGGCGGGTTCGCGTGGATCGACGCCGACGACTCCGAACACAACGTGCTCGCCTACGTGCGCTTTGACAACGCTGGCACTCCCGTTGTGGTGGTGGTCAACTTTGCCGGCGTGCCCCACGAGGGCTACCGCCTTGGCTTGCCACACGCCGGCCCTTGGGACGAGCTCCTCAACACCGATTCCGAACTTTACGGCGGCTCCGGCGTTGGGAACATGGGCCGCATCGAGGCGGCGCCCAAGGGCTGGAAGGGCCAGCCCGCATCAGTGACGCTGCGCCTGCCTCCGCTGGGTGCGGTGCTGCTCCGCCCCGGGTCCTAAGCGGTCAGTACAGCGCGGCTGCCAGGGCCCTTCGCGCAGTGGTGACGCGGGGGTCGTCGCCGCCAACAACGTCGAATAGTTCCACGAGACGCTCGCGCGCGGCGTCACGCTCGTCGCCCGCGCTTGCGCGCACCACGTCAAGCAGACGAGCGAACGCGTCCTCAACGGCTCCGCTCAGCACATCTAGATCTGCCACGGCCAGCTGCGCGCCGGCGTCGCCTGCGGCGGCGGCCGCGCGCACCGTCGCGGGATCAAGCTCTCTCGTGCGCGCCATGAGGCTTACCTGCGCGAGCCCCGCCTTTGCGTCCGCGTCACGCGGGTTTTCGCGCAATGCCTTGTTGTAGGCGGCGATGGCGCCGTCAAGATCGTCCCGCTCAATGGCGTCGTACGCCTCTTGATGAAGCGGGGGTAGCGGCGCCTCGGCGGGTTCGGCCGCTTCGCCTGGGGCAGCGCCATCGCCAGCGGGCATGCCGGCCTCGCGGGCAATCTGCAGCAGTTGACGCACTACGTCGAGCAGCTGAGCGTCATCGGCGGTGCCCTGGAACACCGGTGCCGGGCGCCCACCAATGAGCGCCACCACCGCCGGAACCGCGTTGACCTGCAGCGCTTGCGCAATGGCAGGCTCGGCGTCTACGTCGCACACGCCAACCGTGATGAGCCCGCCCTCGTCCGCACACACGCGCGCAAGGCGCGCCGCGAGGTCCTCGGACGCGGGCGAGGCAGAGGAGACAAACGCAAGCAGTACGGGAGCCTGGAGCGAAGCCTGGGCGAGCTCCTGCAGGGACTGTTCCGTCACCGCAGTGGCGCCGCTCGGCACTCCTTGCTCAGAGCGTCGGGCCTGCGCAGCCAGCGCCCCCAGGTCAACCGCGCCTCTCATGGGAGGAACTGTCACTTGGGACTCACTTTCACGAGGTTGTGGTCGGTGGCAACCAGGCCGGGCTTGTCCGTGACGGTTGGGCCCGGGATGTAAAGCACCACCATGTCGTTATAGGTGTGCACCACTTTGGTAGTCAATTTGCCGCCGGTCAGCAACGCCTTGTCCGCGGCGGGAATGGACACCTTTGCGCCCTTGACCGTGAAGGTGGAAACCACGGAGACAGGCGAGAAGACCAGCGCGCCACCCTCCGCTGTTTGCAACACGTAGGTGCGCTCTTCGTCGTTGGTGATGGAGTCCTTGTAGGTGCCCTTGGCCTTCTTCGCGGCCTTGCTCAGCACCGTGCGCGCCGTGAAGAGTTGCTCACGGTACGGATCGGCAGCGAACTCGGCGTTGAGCGGGCTCGATGCGCCGTCCTGCAGCAGCTTGATGTAGTCGTTGAGCACGGCACCAGGTGTTGGCGACATCGAGGGATCATCGAGTGGCAACTGTGCCGCCCCAGTCGCGGGGCCAGCCATTGCGGGCAGCGTTGCGCCAGGCACCATGTGGGTCCAGGCGCGCATCTGGTAGTTGTCGTCCACCGAGTCCTGCACCCACAGTTGCACCACGGGCGTGACGTCTTCAGCGGGCTGCTCCGTGACGGCAACGAGCACGCGCGGCCACGTGTCCTCCGCCGAGGCGTAGATGGCCTGCGTCGCGCTGGGAATGACGTCGGGAACGAGCTTCTTGTCCGCCTTCTGCTGCTTGTACTCCGCGGCGCGCACAATCTTCGCGTCATCGCCAACGCGATCCACGAGCAGCGTGGCATCCTGCGCCGCATCAGCGGCCGCGAGTTCGGCTGCGGTCTCGGCCACGATGCGGTCAGACTGAGCGTCCACTACGGCGGCGGCCTCGGCCGGCGCCGGTGCCGATGGCAGCTCCGGGATGGGCGGCGTGCATGCGCTCAAAGTCAGCGCAGCGACAGTCACCGCGGCCAGCAGAACGGCGCGCCTCATGAGCGGTCCCCCTCGTCGTCGGTAGTGGCGTCGCTATCAGCGGCTGCTTCATCGGCAGCCACTTCCTCGTCGTCCGCTTCTGCCTCCTCGGCTGGCGGTTGGAACGCCGACGCTGCTGGCACCGGGGTGCTCAACGCAATCATGGGCACGGGGTCGGTGGGCGGTTCTTCCTCACCAACGATGGGGATGGAGCCCGTTGCGGGTGGCTCGCCTGGTATCTCGGCTACCGGCATTGCAGCACCCTGAGAACGCCGATGCCTCCGGCTGCCGGGCTTGGGGTCCTGCTTGCCTGCGCCAACGCCGGAACGCTGCGCAAGCCATTCCTCGCCCCGCGTCTGCGCGGGCCTAACATCGATGAAGCGCGCGATGAGCGCTATCAAGCCAACGATGGTGAGCGCAACGCCCCACCAGATCACTTGGCCTATCCACTTGTCGTCAACGGTGCGCGGCAACGTGAGTTTCGCGGAATCGATGCTCTGACCGTCAAGCGACTCCACCACCAAAGTCAGGCCAGCGGGCACCTCGACGGTTTTCACCGTGTACGTATTTGTCTCTTGCTCCGTGCTGCGCCAGATGTCTTGTGAACCTGTGGGCACAGCGCTAGGCGACGCGGACGGGCTGGCACTTGGCGCGGGAGTGGCAGATGCGCTTGAGCTTGGGCTCGTGGAGGTCTTGCCCTGCGCAGTTGCTGAGGCGGTGGGCGACGGCGACGGGGACGGCGAGGGGGTGGTCACGGCCTCGTTCGTGGTTGCAGTCAGCGTGTCCCAATCGGACATGCCGGTGACGGTCACCGAAGTGCGGGTTGCGGTCCACGCCGCCACATCCTGTGTGCGCGCCGTGTGGACCGCCAACTGGCCATTACCGCTGACGGTGAGCGAAGCGTGGGGCGAAAGGGCAATCACTTCTGGGGGGACCACAACTACCGCGGCACCAACCTGGGCGGTTGGGGAGGCCGAGTCGCTCGGCTTGATCATGTTGGCAAAGCCCCCAACTGCCAACAAAATCAGGCCAAGTACCCCTGCGATGAGACCAGCTGTGCGCAAAGTCACCGGGAAAACTCCTTACCTTCGTCAAGACACTCTAGGAGTAACGCACGAGAGGGGCCAACCGTCGCTTTGGTTCCGCCTCTTGCGCGCACTACCCTGTTACCGGCGCCCGTTGCGGAAAAATCACCCCCGTGGCGAACAAAGGAGTGCACATGTCCGAAGAGAATCTCCCCTTCCCCGTCACGATGCGCGGATTTGATCGTGACGCAGTAGCCGCGCACATCGCTCGGCTTGAGGCGGACGTGGCAAGCGCCAAGAAGGTTGCCGCGGAGAGCGCGGAGAAGGAGAAGGCCGCCGCCAAGTCGCTTGCGGAGGCCAACAAGGCGCTGGGTGAGGCCGAGAAGCCCACCTACAAGGGCTTGGGTGCGCGAGTGGAGAACCTGCTGCGCTCGGCTGAGGAGCAGTCGTCTGACGTGCTCGCCCGCGCCACCACGCACGCACAGGACACTGTTGCTCGTGCGACCGTTGCGGCCCAGCAGCTACGTGCGCGCGCCGACAACGAGGTTGCCGAGATCCTCGCCCAGAGCCGCCGCGAGGCCGACGAGATTAAGACTCAAGCCGAGAATGCGGCCGCCGCGCTGAAGGAAGCATCCGAGCGTCAGGCAGCGGAGACGCTCGAACGCGCGCGCCGCGAGGCCGAGCGCAATGCGCAGAACGCCGATGCCGAGATCGCCGACAAGAAGGCAACCGCCGAGCGCGAGCTGCACACGTTGCGCGCCACCACGGAGCGCGAGACCACCGAGCACCTGGTGTCCAGCCAGCGCGAGGCGCAAGAACGCATCGACACCGCGCGCGCCGAGGCCGAGCAGCTCGTGGCCGATACCACGGCCGAGGCCGCGACTCAGCGCGGCGAGGCGGAGGCGATCCTCAACGCGGCACGCGAGGAGGCTGAGCAGCTTTCCTCGGCAACCCAGGCGGAAGCCACACGGCTCGCCGCCGAGGCAGATAGCCGCCTCGCAGAGGCCCACGCCACGGCCGACGAACTCCTTGCCGCCGCACATGCCGACGCCGCGCAGGCACGCTCGCTCGCGGAGACGGAAGCACTGGATTTGCGCTCCACGGCGGAATCGGAAGTCTCCGCATTGCGCGCGGAATCGGCAGAGGCCGCTGCCGCAGCCGAGGAAGAGCTCGCAGAGATGCGCGCATCCGCTGCGGCGCAAGTGGATCAAGAACGTGCGGTGCACGATGCTGCGCTCAAGCAGGAGCGCTTGCGCCACGAGACCGAACTCGCCAACGCAAAGGCCGAGTTCGAGGCCGCGATGGCACAAGCACGTCAGGATCACGACGAGCTCGTCACGAGTCAGCGTGCCGAAGCGGCCACACTTCTCAACCAGGCGGCTACCGATATCGCCAAGAACAAGGCAGAGCATGAGGCGCAGCTTGCGTCCGCGCGTGAGGCTCATGAAGCCCAGTTGGGCAGCGAGCGTAGCGAGCACGACGCTCTGGTCGCCTCGCAGCGCGCGGAAGCCTCGGCGACCCTCAAGCAGGCAAAGCGAGACGCCCAAGAGCTCCGAGCGGCGGTCGATGCCGAAGTCGCCGAACTGCGCGAAACCGCACAGCGCGAAACCGGAGAGCTGCGTGCCAGCGCGGACGCCGACACCGCCGCCTTGCGTGCGGAGACCGACGAATACGTGTCAACCCACAAGTCCAAGGCGAAGGCCGCATTCGAAGCCGCTACGGCCACCGCGTCCAAGTTGCGTGAGGACGCCGAGCGGGATGGCGCGGCAACCCTCGAGGCCGCCCGTGAGGAAGCCACCGCGCACGTAGTGGAGTCCCGCGAATCCGCGGCCAGCGAGCGTTCGAGCGCTCAGGCGGAAGCCACCGCGGTGCGCGAAGAGGCTCGACGCGCGCGCGAGGACCTGCAGATGGAGATCGCCAAGAAGCGGGAGGACGCGGAGCGCGAGCTCACGCGCCGCAACGACGAGATGCAGGCGGAGATGCAAGCCCACGTCGCCGACGCGCAGGCACGCGCCGAGCAGGCGGAGGAACGGCTCGCTGCCGCGCTCGAGCGCGCGGAGGTGGTGCGCCGCGAATCCGAGGTGCACTCGCAGACGCTGCTCTCAAACGCTCGCAACAACGCCGACGAGATTGTCTCCGAGTCCCGCGAGCACGCGGAGGGCATTATCTCCGAGGCCGTTGCGGACGCCGAGCGCGAACGCGCTGCCGCCCAGCACGAGGTGGAGGAGCTCAACCGCCAGCGCGAGTCCATCACGGGCTACCTTGACGACCTTCGCTCGCTGCTCTCGAACGACCCCATCGGCAACCTGGCCGCGGCCACGCGGCTCAAGGCTCCAGAAGCGGCTGCGGAGGGCCGGCCTGAGGCGGCTGAGGACAGCTCGGAGACCTCGGAGAAGTGACCGACAATCCGCACCTGCGCAAGGCCGAGGCAATGGCCCGCGCGCGGGAGGCGGAATCGGCCAAGGCGCGCATCCTCGTGGAGCAGTTTGCGCGGGACGCAGTGGCGGCCGGGGTCTCCCCGGAGCCCCTCACCGCCCGCGCGTACAACGGCTCCAGGCGCTACCGCACCCAGCTGACGGGCTGGTATCTCAAGCGCGACCGCTCCATCGGCATCTCCACGGACGGCGTGTTCTACGTGATGTCCACGGGCGGCTCGCTCAAGGAGCGCTTTACCGGTGTGACGCTCCAGCCAGGCGAGCCGCTGTTGGAGATTGGTCGCGGCGCGCGCGATGGCGAATCCATGCCGCTCACCGACGCCCTGGCCGGGCGCTTGGCTGCCGGAAACGACTGGCGCCCGGCTTAAGGTTAGGGCGCCGCGCGCGACCGCGCGCAGCCTCAAAACGCTCGGCTGACTGCGATTCGCCCCGCCTCATGGCAGGTTGCGATAGATCTGGCGTCGATGCCCAAGTGTGATGACGAGCACCAAGAGTTTGCCGTCGTCGACGGTATAGATCACGCGATAATCGCCAACGCGGATTCGCAAGTACTCCGGGCGGCCCGTAAGGGTTCGCGAGGTCGGCGGCCGGGGGTAGCTACTCAGCAATTCCAGGGCGCCCAGCACCCGCCGACGAGCGACCGTGTCGAGCCTCCCAAGGTCCTTCTTAGCGCGCGTGGTCAGGCGGACGTCGAAGCCGTCAGGCAAGCGTGATGCCCAATTCGTGGGCTACGTCTTCAAGAGCGAACGTTGGCGCGCCCTCGCGCATTTGCACCAATGCCTCATCAGCCGCCGCTGCGTCTTCAGCGTCTTCCAACGCCTGAAGTGCGCGCCGAGCGAGCTCCACCTCAAGGATCGTCACCGTCTCGCGCCCGTGCTCGGTAACCGTGACGGGCGAAATCCGCGCGGCGTCAAGCGTCTCTGCCCAGCGTTGTCGGGCGTGCGTAGCGGTAATGTTAGTCATGTACGAATTGTACATTCTGTACAGAATCCTGGCTACAGCGTCGCGAATTGCGCCTTCGCGTCCTCGACACTAGCGAGCCGCACGCGTTGCAGCTGCCCCACCTTGACCTCTCCGGTGCACCTCGCGACAACCGCGGGATCGGCGATCTGCACAGTGCGGTCGTCGAGCCCCACGGCCTCAAACGTCTCCCCCACGTGCGGCGCCAATACCGCCGCCTCAACGACGTCCACGCATTCGCGGTCCACCGCTGAGCCAACGCGCACGCCCGCCGTGATGGCGTCCGCGAGCCCCGGAAGCGCGTCGTGCACCCATTGCGGCACGGGCACCCCCGCGCAGTGCGCAAGGCATACCTCGGTGCCGTAGCGGTCCACGAGCCTGCGCAGTGGCGCTGTCACGTGGGCGTACGGCCGCGCAAGCGCGCCGTGAGCCTGCTGCTCCGGAACGGCCATCGTGGGCACGTCAAACGGCTCCCACGCCGCGCCGCGAAAAAGCCGCGTGGCCTGCGTGAGGAAAGCGGCCGCCTTTGGTGACCCGACGTTGAGGCTGGCTAGGACATCTGCGTAGCCCTGGCCGTGGGGCCAAGAAATGCCGAGCGCGAGGGCTTGGTTGCGGAGCCTCTCCAAGTCTTGTGACTGGGCGGGCGGCATGGTGCGGAGCACGCCAACTCCGGCGGCGAGCATGATGCGGGCGGCGGCCTCGCCCGTGAGGAGCGAGACTTGGGCGTTGTCGTCCTCGAGGCCAACGGCAGCGCGGAACTCGAGCGCCAACTCGCCGTTGGCTTCCACAACCTCTTGAGAGGGCTTGGGCAGGGTCACGCCGCCGCGCTCGCGCACGTGTGAGCGCCTCGCGTCGCCCAGCGCCTTCATGGTCGTT
>CAYMRO010000087.1:0-8541 GCA_964392875.1 uncultured Demequinaceae bacterium | reverse complement strand
CGCGGCGAGGCAATCGAGTCGCCACGAACCACGGTTGAGGCGCCCGTGCTCCACGGGCTGCTCGCACGAATGCGCGAGGAGGGCGTGACGGCTGCCGTAGCCGAGGTCTCGTCCCACGCCGCCGCGCTGGATCGCATCAGCGGCATGGAGTTTGCCGTAGCAGTCTTCACCAACCTGCAGTGGGATCACCTGGACTTTCACCTCACGATGGAGGGCTACCTCAACGCGAAAGCGCGGCTATTTGAGCCCGGCAGGTCTCGCTTCGGTGTCATCAACATCGACGACGAGTGGGGCCGGTTGCTCGCCTCGCGCGTGGCGATTCCTTTGCAGACAGTCTCCACCTTGCCGTCCGCGCAACTCGATGCGGATTGGGTGGTGACGTCCGCCGATGTTGGGCTTGACGGTGTTGGCTCCCAATTCAGGTTCCGTTCGCCGGATGGCGCTGAGCACACGGCGGCGAGCCCGCTGCCGGGGCTCGTCAACGTGTCAAATGCCATGGTCGCGATAGTCGCGGCCCACGCGGCTGGGGTGCCGCTTGAGCTCGCCATCGCGGGTGTGGCCACCGCGCATGAGGTGCCGGGGCGCATGGAGAGGGTCATCGAGCGTTCGGACGCGGATCCGCTCGCGATCGTGGACTACGCGCACACGCCCGACGCACTTGAGCTCGCCCTCAGTGGGGTGCGGCCCATTACCCCGGGCAAGCTCATCCTCATCTTCGGCTCGGACGGTGACCGGGACCGCGGCAAGCGCCCCGTGATGGGCGAGATCGCCGCTCGTCTTGCGGACATCATCGTGCTCACCGACGAGAACCCGCGTTCCGAGGAGCCCGCCGCGATCCGTGCAGCCATTCGCGAAGGAATTGAGCGCGTGCGGCCGGACCTCGCGGCCGTGCATGAAGTGGAGCCGCGCGTTGCCGCAGTGGAGTACGGCCTGCGCCTTGGGCAACCTGGAGACACCGTGATCGTCACCGGCAAAGGCCACGAGCCCACGCAAGAGGTGGCAGGGGTCTTCCATCGCTACAACGATCGCGACGCGTATCTCGCGGCCCATGCGCGCATCGTGGCGGAGCGCGCCGCGGGCGATGTGCGTGTGGAGGATCACCAGGGCGGCCGCGCATGAGGCCCATTACCGCGCAATGGGTGGCGAATGCGGTTGGCGGAACGCTCGCCGCGGACGTCGAGTCGCTGGTCACCTCGGTGGTCAAGGACTCGCGCGAGGTGGCGCCGGGCGCCCTGTATGTGGCGTTCGTTGGCGAGCGAGTTGACGGTCACGACTACGTGGAGGCAGCGGTGGCCAAGGGCGCCACGTTATGCCTGGTATCTCAGCACGTTGATGCGCCCCACGTGCTCGTGGATGACGTGGAGTTGGCGCTCGGCGCGCTCGCTCGCGCCTATCTCGCGCTGCTGCGTACCGAGGGCGAGATCACCGTCATAGGCATCACGGGCTCCAACGGCAAGACCACCACCAAGGACCTGCTCGCGCAGACTCTGCCCCACGTGGTGGCGCCCGTGGGCAGCTACAACAACGAGATTGGCATGCCGCTCACGGTGCTTGCCGCAGACTCCACTACGCGCAACCTCGTGCTGGAGATGGGCGCGAGCGGGCCGGGCCACATCGCGTACTTGACGTCCATCGCGCCGCCGGACATCGCGGTGGTGCTCACGGTTGGCACGGCACACGCCGGTGGCTATGACGGGCCGGAGGGCATCGCGCTTGCCAAGTCCGAGCTGGTGCAAGGCCTAGTTCCGGGCGGGGTGGCGGTGCTAAATGCGGACGACGCTGCGGTTGCCGGCATGGCTTCGCTCGCCGAACGCGTGGTCACCTTTGGGCAAAGTGCCAGCGCCGACGTTCAGGCGAGCGATCTGTCCCTCACCAAGGGAAGGGCGAGCTTTGTGCCAGTGGTGAGGGGAGCGTCGGGCCCACGCATGACGCTGACCCTCATTGGCGAGCATCACGTCACCAACGCGCTCGCCGCGCTCGCGGCCGCGCTCGAGTGCGGCATGGACCTGGCCACTGCGGCGCCGCTCGTGGCCGCAGCCAAGCCCGTGAGTCCGCACCGCATGGCCGTCACCGAGCGCGCTGACGGCATCACGATCATCGACGACAGTTACAACGCGAGTCCGGAATCGATGCGCGCCGCATTTCTTGCGCTCCTCGACGTAGCCAACGGCGGGCGCACCATCGCGGTCATTGGCGAGATGCTCGAGATGGGCGAGGCCTCGCGAGAGGCGCACTGGGAGTTGGGCCACCACGCGGTGCGGCTTGGCATCGATTACCTCTTGGTGGTTGGCGGAGGCGCTAAGCCCGCGTTCGACGCTGCCGTGCGCGAGGGTTCATGGGGCGATGAGGCGGCGTTCGTAGGTAGCATTGGCGACGCCAGCGCGTACCTCGGGGAGAGGCTGCAAGCTGGCGATACCGTCTTAGTGAAGGCGTCACACGGCACGGGGCTCTACGAGCTCGCGGACGATTTGGTGAGGGAGCGCGCATGAAAGCGGTGGTCGAGGCCGGGGCATTCGCTCTCGTGATTTCGCTGTTCGTCACACCGTTGTTCATTCGTTTTCAACGCAAGCGCGGTATGGGTCAGTTCATTCGTCAGGATGGGCCGGAATCGCACCACGTGAAGCGTGGGACGCCGCAAATGGGCGGCCTCGTGATCATCGGCGCAACGGTCATCGCGTGGCTTGCGGCAAACTTCCTCACCGCGGATCACAAGCCCAACATCTCTTCGGTGCTGGTGGTGTTCCTGATGTGCGGACTTGGGGTGGTTGGCTTCCTCGACGACTACCTCAAGAATTCGCGAGAGCGTTCGCTTGGCCTGAGGGCGCGGTACAAGATCCTGGGCCAGGCCATAGTGGGCATCACGTTTGGTGTGCTCGCACTCAACTTTCCTGATTCGGCAGGCATCACCCCGGCCTCGAGCGCGGTGTCATTTCTGCGGGACACAGTCATCGACTTTGGCGCGCTGGGCGGTGCGGTTGGCCTCATCCTGTTCATTCTGTGGGCCAATTTCCTCATCACTGCGTGGTCCAACGCCGTGAACCTCACCGACGGGCTTGACGGCCTTGCCACGGGAGCCTCCGTCATCTTCTTTGGCGCCTACGTGCTCGTGTGCCTGTGGCAGCTGCAGCAAAAATGCGGCTACACGGACAACGTCAAGCAGTGCTACGAGGTGCGGGACCCGCGTGACCTCGCGATCTTCTGCGCCGCCGTGGCTGGCGCGTGCGTTGGCTTCCTGTGGTGGAACACGAGTCCCGCCAAGATCTTCATGGGGGACACCGGCTCCCTGGCGCTGGGTGGAGCCATCGCGGGCGTCACGCTCATGACTCGCACCGAGTTGCTTGGCGTGATCATCGGCGGCCTCTTCGTGATGGTCGTGGCCAGCTCCGTGATTCAGATTGGCTACTTCAAGATCAGCGGCGGTAAACGCGTGTTCAAGATGGCGCCCATTCACCACCACTTTGAGTTGCTGGGGTGGGGGCAAGTGACCATCGTGACCCGGTTCTGGATCATCGCGGGCCTGTGCGCGGGCGCGGGAATGGGCATCTTCTACCAAGAATGGGTGTCGCAACTGCCGTGACGGACTACTTGCCATGATCTCCGGCCTCCGCGTTCTGGTGCTGGGGGTGGGAGTCGCTGGCACCAGCGCGGTGCAAGCGTGCAACGAACTCGGCGCCACTGCGGTGACGGTTGATGCGGCCGGGGGGGCGGACCACGTGAGTGTCGCGGAACTGGATCTCGCGAGCTTTGACGTGGTCATGGCGTCGGCCGCATTTGCGCCCCACAGCGAGGCGATCCGCGCGTGCGAGGCTGCCGGCCTCGAAATCTGGTCCGAGATGGAGTTCGCGTGGCGCGTGCGCCGCGAGGGCATTCCGTGGGTGCTCGTCACAGGAACCAACGGCAAAACCACCACCACGCAGATGGTGGGTGCAATCGCCGCTGCCGGTGGCCTCGACGTGCGCGTGTGCGGCAACATGGGCATCCCCGTGATCGAGGCGGCGCGCGCCCAATGCGATCTTGTTGCCGTGGAAATTGCGAGCCTGCAACTGCATTTCACCCACACGCTGTCACCCCATGCGGCGGTGTGCCTCAACGCGGACGACGACCACACAGATTGGCACGGATCGCTTGAGGCGTATCACGCGGACAAGGCGCGCGTGTATCGCCACGTGCAAGTTGCGGCGGTATACCCGGCGGCAGACTCCCTGGTAGAAGGCATGGTTGAGGAAGCCGACGTGGTGGACGGCTGCCGCGCTATAGGCGTCACCTTGGGCGCTCCTGGGCTTTCGCAGCTGGGCATTGTTGACGGGCACCTGGTGGACCGCGCCTTCCACGATGACAGGCGCACCCATGCGATTGAGCTTGGGCGAGTGGATGACTTGGCGCACCTGGTGGCGGGGGTGGTGCCGCCGTACTTGGCACTCAACGCGTTGTGCGCGGCTGCGCTCGCTCGGGCTGTGGGAGTGAGCACGGAGGCGGTTCACGAGGGGCTCGCCGGTTTTGCACTTGATCAGCACCGCACTGCTTTTGTGCGCGAGCTTGATGGTGTGACCTACGTTGACGATTCCAAGGCGACCAACGCGCATGCAGTGAAGGCAGCATTTGGTGGCTTTGGCGCCCACTCCGTGGTGTGGATTGCAGGGGGACTCGCCAAAGGTCAGGAATTTGGGGAACTGGTCACCGCCGTCGGCCCGCGTTTGCACGGCGTTGTGCTCATAGGTGTTGATCCGCAACCCCTTGCCAGCGCTCTCGCGGAACACGCCGCCGATATCCCCGTAGTGGTGATATCGCCGGGAGACACTGTGATGGAGCGCGCCGTTGAGGCCGCTCGCGCGTTGGCACGGGCAGGGGACACGGTCCTGCTGTCACCGGCGTGTGCATCGATGGACCAATTCCGCGATTATGCGGACAGAGGGACTGCTTTCGCCAAAGAGGTGGGGCGTTTGGAGAGCTGATGACTGCTACGGCGGACACCAAGCCTCGAACCATGGCGTCCGCGTGGAGGTCGCCAGCCGCAACCTATTACTTGCTTGCAGCCGCCGCGGGGATCCTGCTCATCGTTGGCCTCGCCTCCGTGCTGTCGAGTTCTTCCATCGCCTCGCTGCGCAAGACCGACGGCAATCCGTATGC
The DNA here is from genome assembly GCA_964392875.1 of uncultured Demequinaceae bacterium. Taxonomy (GTDB): domain Bacteria; phylum Actinomycetota; class Actinomycetes; order Actinomycetales; family Demequinaceae; genus Demequina. The sequence goes on along the minus strand of CAYMRO010000087.1, from coordinate 3,414 downwards.
GCTGTTCTTCATTCAGCTCGCGGCGTTTTCCGTGGGCTTCGTTGCTCTAGTGTTCGGCTCACGGCTCCCGGTGAAGGCTTGGAAGCGACTCGCGCCGCCCATTCTCTTCTCGTCTATTGGCCTGCTGGTGCTCGTTGCGCTCGCAGGAAAGTCCGTGGGCGGAAACCGCAACTGGATAAAGATCGGGGGCCTCGCTACCTTCCAGCCTTCGGAGGTGGCCAAGCTTGGCCTCGCGCTGTACTTGGGCATGGTGCTGTCGACGTTCCGCAAGCAGCTCACCACGTGGAAGCAAGTCATGGTGCCAGGCGGGATCATGTCCGCTGTTGTGATTGGGCTTGTGCTCTACGGCCGCGACATGGGCACCGCCATGGTCTTGGCGATCATCGTGTGCGCCGCGTACTGGATCGCTGGCCTGCCGTTGCGCTTCTTTGCGATGGGTGGGATCGCGATGGGAATTGGCGTCCTGGCGCTCTTGGCTCAGGGCACCTCGCGCTCCGGGCGCATTGCCGTGTGGCTCGACCCATCTACGTGCGACATCAAGGGTGACTGCATGCAGACCACCCACGCGCTCTGGGCTCTCGCCTCAGGGGGGCTGTGGGGTCTTGGGCCCGGGATGAGCCGCGAAAAGTGGGGTGGACTGCCCATCGCTGACTCGGACTTCATTTTTGCGATCATCGGCGAGGAGTTTGGGCTGGTGGGCACGCTCCTGGTGCTCTTCGCGTTCGCCATGATGATCGTTGCCATCAACCGCATCGTGCACCGCACCCGTGACCCCTTTGTGCAGATCGCGGGTGGGGCCATTGGCGCGTGGATCATTGGCCAGGCCTGCATCAACATCGCAGTGGTGACTAGCCTGGCGCCGCCTACCGGGTTACCGCTGCCGCTGGTCTCGTCCGGCGGCTCATCGCTCATAGCCTCGATGGCCGCCATTGGCGTGCTCATGGCGTTTGCGCGCGCGGAGCCCGGCGCTCCGGAAGCATTCGCCGCGCGCCCGTCCGTGGTGCGCCGCTCGCTCACCGTGCTGTCCAGGGGGCGGCGTGGCTAACTTTGTGCTCGCCGGCGGCGGCAGCGGGGGGCACGTCAATCCGCTACTGGCCACGGCGGCGGAGCTCACGGCGCGCGGTCATCAGGTCACCGCAGTTGGCACGGCGGAAGGCCTGGAAACGGACCTCGTGCCGCGCGCGGGTGTCGCGCTGCGCCTCATCGACAGGGTGCCCATGCCGCGCAGGCCCAACGGCGCGGCAGTGCGGTTCCCGCGTGACTTTGGGCGCGCCACGGATCAGGCGGCACAAATTCTGGTTGAGACGGGGGCCCACGCCGTGATCGGGTTTGGCGGCTACGCCTCCACCCCGGTGTACCGGGCCGCCCGCAAGGCAGAGTTGCCCGTTGTGGTGCACGAGGCGAACGCGCGGCCGGGATTCGCCAACAAGTACGGCGCGCGCTTTGCTGCCGCCGTGGCAACCACGTTTCCCGGCACGGAACTCAAGCGTGCGGTGGTGACCGGGTTGCCGTTGCGCGCGGAGATTTCGCGGCTCGCGGAGGCGCTTGCGCAGCCGCGCAAACGCGAACAGGTGATTGGCGCGGCGCGTGCCGATCGCGGCTGGGCCCCTGACGCACCCGTGCTGCTCGTGACGGGAGGTTCGCTTGGCGCGGCGAGCCTCAACGCGGCGATGTGCGAGGCCGCGCCCACCTTGGTGCAACACGGCATCCACATCATTCACCTCACCGGGATCGGTAAAGATGAAGACGCGCTGCGTGTGCGCGGTGACCTGCCAGCCGAGCTGATGAACGCCTACCAAGTGGCCGAATACGCCCATGACATGGCAAGCGCTCTTGCCGCAGCGTCGGCCGTGCTGTGCCGCTCCGGAGCCAACACGGTGAGTGAAATCAGCGCCCTGCAACTCCCCGCGCTGTATGTGCCGTTGCCCATCGGGAACGGCGAGCAGGCGCTCAACGCGCGTGCTTCGGTAGAGGCTGGGGCGGCGCTGCTCATTGACAACGCGGACATCACGGCCACGCGGGTGGTGCTCGAGGCCGAACGGATGATCCTCGACGCGCCCACAGCGAGCGCCATGCGTGCGGCGGCCGCCGGGGTGGGCATCCCGGACGGCGCGGCGCGGCTCGCCGAGCTCGCGGAAGGCGTGCTCGCATGAGGTGGCACTTCATTGGTGTGGGCGGCTCCGGAATGGCCGCGGTTGCGCGGCTCGTTGCGGCCAAAGGCGTTGAGGTAACGGGAACGGACCGCGGCGAGAGCGCGTACTTTCTAGCGCTGCGCGACGCGGGGGTGGGGGTGCGCGTTGGCCACGACGCGGACCTCGTTGACGGAGCCGATGCCGTGGTGTTCTCCACCGCCATCCGCGCCGACAACCCGGAACTGGTGCGCGCTCGCGAGTTGGGGATTGAGGTGCTGCACCGCTCGGAGGCGCTCGTGTGGGCGCTCGAGGGGCTCTCGCTCGTTGCCGTAGCCGGATCGCACGGCAAGACCACCACCTCCGCGATGACAGCCCGCGCACTCCACGGCGCGGGAATCGACGCGAGTTTTGCGGTGGGCGCGCGTGTGTTTGGCGTGCCGGGGGCGGTTGCGGGCGGGTACGCGGGCAGCAGCAACATCGCCGTCATTGAGGCCGACGAATCCGATGGCTCCTTCTTGCGCTACCACCCGCGGGTTGGCGTCATCACGAGCATCGAGGCCGATCACCTGGACACCTACGGCTCACTGGATGCCCTGCACCAGGCGTTTTCCGAGTTCGCCCAATCATGTGACGTGCTCATTGCGCACGGCGCGGATCCGGTGGTGGCGCGCGTCGCCGCGGGCGCGCGGGAGAGCGGCGTGCGCGTGGTCACGTATGGCGCCGCTGACGGTGCGGCGGGCGGTTTTGATGTGCCCGGTTTTGACGTGGCCGTTGGGCCCGACGCTGTGGTCGCCGCAGGCGTCACGTTCCCCTTGGCGGTGCCGTTGCCAGGCGCTCACAATCGACTCAACGCTGCGGCAGCCTGGGCGGCCGCCGTGGAGATGGGCGCGGATCCCGCACGGGCGGCAGCGGCGCTCGCAAACTTTGAAGGAACGGGGCGGCGCTTTCAGTTGCGGGGCGAGGCTGCAGGCGTGCGCGTGATCGACGACTACGCGCATCACCCAACCGAGGTGGCCGCGGTCATTGCTGGAGCACGCGCTGCCGGTGCGGGGCACCTCGTGGTGCTGTTCCAGCCCGCGCTCTTTACGCGCACGCGCGATCACCATGCCGGCTTTGCGACAGCGCTGAGTGTGCCGGACGCCGATGTTGTGCTCGCGCCCGTCCACGGCGACCGCGAGGACCCCATCGAGGGTGTGAATTCGGAGCTCATTGCCGTTGGCATGAGCGTCCCGGTCACGGTTGCCGCCTCGCTTGAGGAAGCTGCGCACCTCGCGGCGGGGTT
>CAYMRO010000086.1:0-8594 GCA_964392875.1 uncultured Demequinaceae bacterium | reverse complement strand
GCCATGTGGTTCGTCGCTCCATGGGCTCCACGAGCACCACCCGGCGACTGGGCTCCATGGAAGCGATGACGAGGCCGGGTAGCCCCGCGCCGGAGCCAATGTCCACCACCACGCCTGGGCCCAGGAACGGCACCACGGCGGCAGAGTTCAAGAGATGCCGGTCCCAAATGCGACCCAACTCCCGGGGCCCAATGAGTCCACGCAACTCACCTTGCTCGGCAAGCAGTTGGCCAAACGCCCGCACCGCCTGATACCGCGGGCCGAGATAGCTCATCACGGCAGGATCGTCCGTGAGGGGATCACCACTCAGGGACGGAAGCGCAGACGCCTGGGCGCCGGCCGCAGACACATCGGGCACTGACACATCGGACCCGGCGGCACCTGGAACGCCGCCCTTTAGCCCGCCGGCATCGGCGGCGTCGGCGCCGCTCCCCCCGAGGACACCCCCGTCAGCGGCCGTCATGTTTCACGTGAAACATCACGCGGTGGGGAGCACCACAACGTAGCGGTTGGGGTCCTCGCCCTCGGACTCCGAGGTGAGGCCAGCCTCCAACACAACATCGTGAACAACCTTGCGCTCGTACGCATTCATCGGCTTGAGGGCGGCCCGCTCGGCGCCGTCCTTGACACTCGCGATCGCCTCGCGTGCAATCTCGGCGAGCTGCTCGCGGCGACCAGCGCGGTAGTCCGCGATGTCCAGCATGAGCCGGCTGATCTCGCCAGTCTCCGACTGCACGGCGAGCCGCGCCAGATCCTGGAGCGCATCGAGCACCTCACCGTCGGCGCCCACGAGGCGCTTGAGGTTCTGGTTCGGGCCCTCGGACACGATGGCCACGTTGGCGCGACCTGCCTCCACAGAGATGTCGATGTCCCCGTCCATGTCGAGGATGTCCAGCAGCTCCTCCAGGAAGTCGGCAGCAGCATCGCCCTCGGCGTCAAGGCGCGTACGCGCGGTGTCTTCGGTCATTGGTGTTGCTCCTTGAGTCACTTTTTCTTCTTCTTGCGGGCGTTGCCCTGCTGCTTGGGCGTGTACTTGGCAGGGGCCTTCGCCGCCGACTTTGCCGCTGTCTTGGGTGCGGGTGTCACTTGGGATTCAACAACCTCGGCATCGATGATGCCATCGTCGTCGGCTTCCTCGACATCAGAGGCATCAACTTGCGTGCCGGCGGCAGTGAGTTCAAGGGGCTTGGAACCCGGCGCCCGCTTGGCGCGAGGCGCCCCCTTCTTAGGCTGCTGACGCTGACCGCGCGCGGCCTCGATCGCAGCGCGCTCCTCCGCCTCTACCTGTTCCATGGTGGTTTCGCCGCGCTTGATCGCGCGGTGCAGTTCCTTCTGGCGCTTCTTCTCCAGATAGAGGCGCTCGGCATCAGAACCCGGCGTGGGGTTGCGCTTGATGACGTAGTACTGCTGCCCCATGGTCCACAGGTTGGTGGTGGTCCAGTAAATCAGCACACCGATGGGGAAGTTGGGGCCCGTGAGGATGAAGACGAAGGGGAGCGCGTACATGATCATCTGCTGCTGACGGGCCATGGGGCCCTCGAGGGCAGACTTGGGCATGTTCTTGCGCGTGAGCTGACGCTGCGTGGTGAAGGTAGTCGCGACCATCGCGAGGATCAGCACCGCCGAGACGATCTTGACCGTGGCGTCCCCGGAGGTGAACTTGTCAGAAAGCTGGGCCCCAAAGATGGTGGCGTTCTCGGCGGAGACGGCGAGCTCGTGGGTGAGCAAACCGATCCCCTCATGTCCGGGCTGTGCGTAGGTTGCAAGGCCATTGAGCACACGGAACAGCGCAAAGAAGATGGGCGCCTGGATAAGCATCGGCATGCATGACGAGAAGGGGTTGGTCTTGTGCGTCGCGTAGAGCTCCATGGTCTCGCGGCTCATCGCCTCACGGGAGGCCTGGTCCTTCTTGCCCTTGTACTTAGCCTGGATCGCCTTTAGTTCCGGAGCGATCATCTGCATCGCGCGCGATGACCTGATTTGCTTCACAAACAGCGGGATCAGGATCACGCGGATGGTGACAACGAGGCCCACGATGGACAGCGCCCACGCGGCACCGCCATCAGGGTTCAACCCAATGAGATCGAAGAATCCGTGCCAGACCACCATGATGGCGGCCACGACCCACTCGAGTGGATAAAGAATCGTGTTGAGAAAATTCACTGAGGTCCTCGGTGCTAGGCGAGCTGTTGCGCGCGGTCAGGCGCGGCCGTAGCCGCGGCTTGGGAAACTTCATGGTTGTTGCGGTGCACCCTGAACAGGCGCTCACCGCGAGCGGGGACATCGTCCACACCGCCATTGCTAAAGGGGTTGCAGCGCATGATCCGCCATGCTGCAAGCGTTCCGCCCACCACCGCGCCGTGCACCCGCACGGCCTCCATGCCGTAGTGCGAGCACGAGGGGTAGTACTTGCAGCTGGGCCCAGACATGGGAGAAATCACCAGTTGGTAGCCGCGAATGAGGCCCATGACGGCAACGCGAGGGGCGCGCGCGATCGCCTCAGTCACCCTGCTCATGGGCTCACTTTAGCCAGTACCTGGCCCACGGCTCCGCGCACGTCAGCGCCCAGCGCACCATAAGTGGCGGTCGCCGACGCGGGAAGTGCGCGAACAACAACCCGGCTGCCAGCGGGAAGGGTGCCAACAACGTCGGCCATGATGGCGCGAAGGCGACGCTTGACGCGATTGCGAACCACGGCACCTCCTACAGCCTTAGAAACAGCGAAACCGGCCATGCGGTTCGCATCGCCGGTGAGCGCCATGTGCACTACCACGGTGGTTCGGCCAGCTCTCGCTCCGCGACGCATCGCCAACTGAAAGTCGGCGGAAGACGTCAGCCGCGAGGCAGCCGGGAGCACCCTATGCCGAAATGTCGGAGCGTCCCTTGCGGCGACGCGACGCCAAAATGGAGCGGCCCGCACGCGTCCGCATACGGAGGCGGAAGCCGTGCGTCTTAGCGCGCTTGCGGTTGTTCGGCTGGAAGGTCCGCTTGCTCACGGCATGGCTCCTACAGGGTCAATTGGGGGGTGGTTAAATAGCGCACCAACATTACGTGCGATTGGTCTTTTGGTCAAATCTCGCCGCTCGCGTTGGCCGTTCCTCGTGAACAGGCTAGGCTCCACCTTCACGGCCCATTATGCGTGCAAGACACGCCGTGGGCATGGTTACAAACGGGTGACACTGCCTCAACCGGCTGTGCATGGCGTTGTGGATAGGCACCAGTCCGAGGGAATGGAATGACCGAAGCGGGTAGCGATCTAGCGATCGACGACGCGTGGTCGCTTGCCGTAAAGCAACTGTCGCAGAACGATCACCTCACGGCCCAGAACCGCTCGTTCTTGCGACTCGTGAAGCCGCTCGCCGTGGTGGAAGACAACGTCTTCCTGGCGGTAGCGGAGGACTTCACCAAGAACTACGTAGAATCCACGATTCGCGGCCCCATCACCGACGCCCTCTCGAGCGTGCTCGGCCGGGAGGTGCGGATCGCCGTCACAGTTGATGCGTCCGTCACCCCGCCGCCCGCCGCTGAGGCGACGCATGAGGAAGTGCCAGCCCGGCCGTCGGGCAAGCAAACCGCGAGCTCCCCCAGCGATGATCCGCACCTCAACCCGCGCTACACCTTTGACACCTTTGTTATTGGGCCGTCAAACAGATTTGCCCACGCGGCCGCGCTCGCAGTTGCCGAGAGCCCTGGCAAGACGTACAACCCGCTGTTCATCTATGGCGACTCGGGACTGGGTAAGACTCACCTGCTGCATGCGATCGGCCACTACACGCTGCGCTTCAAGCCGCAGGCCAAGGTGCGCTACGTGAACTCGGAGGAGTTCACCAACGACTTCATCAACTCCATCCGCGACGACCGCAGCCTGAGCTTCAAGCGCCACTACCGCGAGGTGGATGTGCTGCTGATTGACGACATCCAGTTTCTGCAGGGCAAGGAGCAGACTCTCGAGGAGTTCTTCCACACCTTCAACGCGCTGCACAACGGTGGCAAGCACGTGGTCATCACGTCCGATGTGAGTCCCAAGCATCTTGATGGCATCGAGGAGCGGATGCGCACTCGCTTTGAGTGGGGCCTCATGACCGATGTACAGCCGCCGGACCTCGAGACGCGCATTGCGATTCTGCGCAAGAAGGCCGCGGCCGATGCTGTGCAGGCGCCGTCAGATGTGCTGGAGTACATCGGCTCCAACATCACGAGCAACATTCGTGAGTTGGAGGGTGCGCTGATTCGCGTCACGGCGTTCGCGGCACTCAACAAGCAGCCGCTGGATCTCACGCTCGCGCAAGTGGTGCTCAAGGATCTGATTAGCGACGACGACTCGGAAATCACCTCGTCGATGATCATTGGCACCACCGCGGAGTACTACGGCATCTCGATGGAGGAGCTCACCGGCACTAGTCGCAGCCGCGTCTATGTCACCGCTCGGCAGATCGCCATGTACCTGTGCCGGCAGCTCACGGACCTCTCGCTTCCCAAGATCGGCGAGCAGTTTGGCGGCAAGGATCACACCACCGTCATGTACGCGGTCAAGAAAATCGAAGAGCAGATGGGTCAGCGCAGGCAGACCTACAACCAGGTCAATGAGATTCACGCGCGCATCAAGCAGCGCTCTCGCAGCTGATTGGCCCACCCCACTCGCAACACGCCGGAGCGACACGCCGTGCACACCTGTGGATAACTTTGTGGAGGCCCGTGGACGCACGGTTTGCCCACAGGGGATCAGATGTGAAGAACTTGTGGCATTTGGGGATGTTGCGAGTCTTGTACCCAGGGCAAACCGCATTTTTGGCCCGTCATCCTCAACGCATGCACAACAAGTTTTGCCGCATTACCAGGAGCGTCAAAGGATCTCCACAGTTTTGGGGGTGCCTATGACAACTACTTCATCTCTCTTGTTATTCATCCACCGGACCTTCATAACGACCCGCGGCCCCGCTGCGGTTCTCGGCTTGCGAGGGCGTCGTACCCGTGGCGTAGTCTGTGGCGCAGTCACATGAGGAGTAAGCAATGAAGTTTTCCGTGGAGCGCGACGTTTTGGCCGACGCCGTGGCGTGGGTTTCGCGCGCCGTGCCAGCTCGCCCCCCAGTTCCAGTGCTCGCAGGAGTGCGGGTGGTGGCCGACGCCGCTGGCACCGTAACCCTGTCAAGTTTCGATTACGAGGTGGCAGCAAAGGGAGAATTCGCGGCCGACGTTGAGGCCGGGGGCGAGGCACTTGTGTCCGGGCGGTTGCTCCGTGAGATCGCGAACGCCCTGCCGCACAAGCTGGTGCAGTTTGTGCTTGACGGCACCAAGGTTTCGGTTGTCTGTGGCGCGTCGAGGTTCACGCTGGCAACCATGCCCGTTGACCAATACCCCTCGTTGCCCGAGTTGCCAGAGCGCACCGGAGTCATCGACGGCGCCGTCCTTCAGCAGGCAGTTTCCCAAGTGACCTCCGCAGCATCTCGCGACGAGACCTTGCCGATCCTCACCGCCATCCGCGTGGAAATTGAGGGTTCGCAAATCTCGCTACTGGCCACGGACCGCTATCGCCTCGCGTTGCGTGAACTCGAGTGGAAGCCGGCCAAGTCCGATGTTTCCACCGTGGCCCTGGTTCGCGCCAAGACTTTGAGTGACACGGCAAAGGCCCTGGGTTCCGGGGAAGTTGACCTCTCCCTGGGCGAGGGCACGGGTGTTGACCTCATCGGTTTCTCCGCCGGCGGCTTGGTGACCACGTCGCAGCTCATGGATGGCGACTACCCTCCCGTGCGCAGGCTGTTCCGCGACGAGAACCCCATCACGGCGGTGGTGCGCACGCAAGATCTGATCGACGCTACGCGACGAGTTGCCCTCGTTGCCGAGCGCAACTCGTCAGTGCGGCTCGCCTTCGCGGAAGGCGAAGTGGTGCTCGACGCCGGGCAGACCGACGACGCGCAAGCATCCGAGGCGCTCGAGGCAACACTGGAGGGTGAGGCCATCACCGTGGCATTCAACCCGCAGTATCTGCTCGACGGCCTTGGCGCCCTCTCCTCCGACTACGTGCAGTTTGGCTTCTTGCAAGAGACCAAGCCCGTGGAGTTTGTAGGCATCGACAAGCCGGGCGGCACCGTCGCCTCCGAGTTCCGCTACCTACTGGTGCCCATCCGCATCACCTCCTGAGCTCATGCACGTCGCTCATTTGCAGCTGGCGGACTTCCGCTCGTACGCCGAGTTGGACTTTGCGCTGGATCCGGGCGTCACCACTTTTGTTGGCCGCAACGGCCAGGGCAAGACCAACTTGGTAGAGGCAGTGCGATACCTGTCCACGCTGTCGTCTCACCGCGTCGCTTCCGACACCCCGCTGATCCGGGCAGGTGCCGAGCGAGCGATTGTCGCCGCCAAGGTAGACAAGGGCGGACGGTCGCTCATGCTGGAAGTCACTATTCAACCCGGAAAGGCAAAAACTGCTCGACTCGGCCGCGCGGCAGCGCGGCCTCGAGACCTGGTTGGGATTCTGCGCACGGTGGTCTTTGCGCCGGAAGACCTGTCCCTCATCAAGGGCGACCCTTCCGGGCGGCGCGCATTCATGGACGAGTTGTGCGTGGCGCACGCGCCCGTGCACGCCGGTGTGATCAGCGACTACGAGCGGGTTTTGCGGCAGCGCACGTCGCTGCTGAAGACGGCGCGCGGCGCCAGGGTGGATCTCTCTACGCTCGACATTTGGGACGAGAAGCTCGCAGAACTCGGCGGGCGAATCATGGCCGCACGGATCGCGGCTGTTGAGGCGCTGCAGCCGTGGGCATCCGCCGCCTATCAGGACGTAGCACCTGGTAGTGCGCCATTTTCGTTGCGGTACGGTAGCGCGTTGGATATCTCCACCCCAGACCCGGCTGGCGCGATTCTTGACGGGGTGAGGGAGCGTCGGACCCAAGAAATTGAGCGCGGCGTGTGCCTCGTAGGGCCGCATCGCGACGATCTCGAGATCGCGATTGGCGAGCTGCCGGCGAAGGGGTATGCGAGTCACGGCGAGAGTTGGTCCTGCGCGCTGGCGCTGCGGCTGGGCTCGTATGACTTGCTGACCGCCGACGGCGGGCCGGACGCGGATGAGGACGGCGAGCCCGTGCTGATTCTGGACGACGTGTTCGCGGAACTGGACTCGGGGCGGCGAGCCGCGCTGGCCGCGCGCCTCGCCGGAGCAAACCAGGTGCTCATCACGGCCGCGGTCGCCGAGGACGTGCCCGCGGTGCTCGCTGGATCTGTTTTTGAGGTGGCCGGCGGGGCGGTGACGCGGCGTGAATGACGAGGCCGGCGAGGCGGAGCCAGTCGCGAAGGATCCGGCAGCAATGGCGAGGGACGCGATGGAGCGAGCCCGAGCGTCGGCCCGGCAAAGGGGTGCGCGGCGAACGTCAGCCGCGCGGGGCCGCGCGCAACGCGAGGAGCGGCGCACCGGAACCCAGCCATTCTCCGAGGGCCGCGATCCCAAGCCAATGTCCGACGCCGTGGAGACATTGTTGCGACGGCTCGGCTGGACGGAACAAGTGGAGGTGGCGGGCGTGACCGCGCGTTGGCGCGAGGTAGTTGGGGATTCGATCGCCGATCACTGCGAACCGCTGGGTTTTGACGAGGGCGTGCTGACGGTGCGGGCCACATCCACGGCGTGGGCAACGCAGCTCACGCTCATGAATGGGCAGATTCGGCACCGCATCAATGAGGAGTCCGGGCGGGAAATTGTGCGCGAACTCAAGGTGTTGGGGCCGGCGGGGAGGTCGTGGGTCAAAGGTCAGCGGACGGTGCCGGGCCGCGGGCCACGGGACACGTACGGATGACCTGGGTTGAGGGCGAAGTGGTGGCACGGGGCGCTACGGCAGTCCTGACCCGCGGCGCGCAAGGCACGGTGGTCAAGACGTTTGACGCGTCGATGCTCAGCATCATTTGCCAGCTGGAAGCGACGGCAACGCGCGTCGCAATGGCCGCTGGTCTGCCGGTAGCAGCCTTGCTTGCGGACAACGCCCAAGGTTCGCCGCCATCGCTGACCTTCGCGTACGTTGAAGGTGAGCAGCTCGCGCGACGGGCGCAGAGCGTCGGGCCCGAACACGTAGGCTACGTACTCGCGGAGCTGCAGCACCAGATCCGCCAGGTGCCAAGTCCGGAGCTGATCACGCCGGAGCAATTTCTTGGCTTTCAACTTCGTGAAGGCCCCATCCCCGAGGCGCTCGCGAAGGCCGCGCAACGCGACCTCGAGCGACTCACCAAGAATTGCGAGCGCGTGCTGTGCCACATGGACCTCCACGACGGGAACGTCATGTGGTCCACCGCGCCGGACGTGATTGACGGGCCCGTCATCATCGATTGGACCAACGCGCAGTCCGGGCCGCCCGAAGCGGACGTGGCGCGCACCCGGCTGGTAGTGGGGCATGAGAAGTTCTACTCGCCCCACGAGGAAGAGTCGTTGGCGGAGGTGCTCGCGGCGTTCGTTCGGCGAACTGAGGAGCTCTCGCCGGGTCTCGTCGGCGCATCGCGCGCATGGGATCGCGTGATCGCCGTCGCAAGGCTCGATGAGCGAGTTCCGGACGCCGAGCGGGACCACATCTTGGCGCGCTACGCGCGGTGAGATTGGGGCGGCGAGTGAGCGCCCG
>CAYMRO010000085.1:0-8613 GCA_964392875.1 uncultured Demequinaceae bacterium | reverse complement strand
GCAGGCGCCGCTCGGGAGCGAGCGAGTGCGTGTACAGCGTGACGAGGCCGCGCAGCCACTCATACAGCGCCTCGATCTGCTGTAGATCGCTCAGGTCCTCGGCCGGCACCAGCAATGGTGGGTCCGGCACAAACCGACGCTCACCATTCACTACCGCCGTCAGCTTCTCCAGCGCGTGCAGGGACGTGCGCTTGCGCGCTTTCTCCACGCTCCTGGTGAGTACCTTTGCCGATTTCTTGTTGGCAGTGGCGGCGAGGGTCGCGAGTTGCTCCTCCGCGTCAACCCGGGCGTACCAGACGCCGAACATTGGCATGCTCGCGAAGTGCTCCATGGCGGCTTGGTAGGCGCCCGCTGCGGCCACGGCAGCATCGCGCGCTTGCGATGTCTTCAACCCGTTGTCGTAGGCGGCAATCGCCATGGAAGCGACCAGGCGCTTAACATCCCACTCGAAGGGGCCGGGCAGCGTCTCGTCAAAGTCGTTGAGATCAAAAACGAGCCGACGCTCTGGCGAGCCGTACGCCCCAAAGTTGGCTAGGTGCGCGTCACCACACAATTGGGTGATGAGGCCCGAATGGTCCGTCTGCGAAAGGTCATCGGCCATCACGAGCGCCGCTCCGCGAAAGAAGGTGAACGGAGTGGCACTCATGCGTTCGTGGCGCACGGGGACGAGTTCCGGGACGCGATCGTGTTCCTGGGAGCGCAGTAGAGCGAGGGGATCGCGAGTGCGCGCCGCGCCTAGGCCGCCGAGCAGCTCGAGAGGTGCCCTGGTGCGCGCGGATTCGCCCTTGTCGATGGACTGGGCGCGTGACGGAGCCACTCCCGTCAACCGGCTGATGCCCACGATTCGCATGCTACTCGTGGGGCGAGCCACTTAGACGATGCGGTCCTGGCTTTCCGAGCCCGTGGCGCGCGAGCCCGTCCCCACAAAGTCGACGTCGTCAGCTGGTACGAGTTGGCCGTCGGAAAGGCGCACGGTGCTGTCCGCCATGTCCATGAGGGACTGGTCATGAGTGGAGATCAGCGCCGTCATGCCTTGCCCAGAGATCACTTCGCGCAAGAGCGTCATGATGGCGTCACCGGTGTCTGCGTCGAGCTGACCTGTGGGCTCGTCTGCCACGAGCAGTTGGGGCTCGTTGACGAGGGCGCGGGCGATGGCAACGCGCTGCTGCTGGCCTCCGGAAAGCTCGGAAGGGCGCTGGTTCATGTGCTTAGCGAGGCCCACCAAGTCAAGGAGTTCCGCAACGCGCTTGTCACGAACTCCCGTCTTGGTGTTGCGCAGGCGCATGGGCAGCCCCACGTTCTCCGCTGCGGACAGCATGGGCACCAGGCCAAACGTCTGGAAGACGAACGCCACGGTGTCTCGCCGTAGGGACGTTCGCCCGCGCTCCGAGAGTTTGGTCACGGTGATGTCATTGACGACGATCGTGCCCGCACTTGGACGGTCAAGGCCGCCAATGCAGTTGAGGAGCGTGGTCTTTCCGGAGCCGGAACGGCCCACGAGCGCCACGAGCTGACCACGGCCAACCTCAAAGTCCACGGAGTCCAGCGCCGTCACCTTGGCGGAGCCGCTTCCGTAGGTCTTGGTCACTCCCTGCACGCTCACCATTGGGGTGTCAGTCATCGTCGTTCTCCTTGGGAAGCCACGGCGCCCTGGGAAGTTCGGTCATTTCAGGCGGTGGTGCATACGGATCCGCCTCGCCCTGGGGCGGCGCTGCCGGTGCCGGCGGCGCGGGCACAAGCGGCGTGTACGGTTCCGGGTCCGCGAGCGCGTCCACGTGAGGCTCATAGGCCGAGAGGTTCGCGTACGGGCTTGGCCGATACTCGGGTTGCGCCGGGGCTTCCTCGGGGACTGGGGCCGCTTCTGCTGGGGTCTCCGTCAATGGGGACTCCGCTGCCGAGATCTCCGCTGCCGAGATCTCCTCTGCGGCGACCACGGGAACCGCGCCCGTTACCGGTGCGGGGGGCTTTGACGGTGTCTCGACCACGGGTCGCTGCGGCGCCAAGTACGGACTCTGCGGCGCAAGGTAGGGGCTCGCGGCCGCTGATGGTGCGGCCTCCTCTGGGACTTCCGGCACCTCAACTACCTCCGCAACCTCAGCCACCTTGGCAACCACAGCAGCCTCTGCCACCGCTGTGCTCTCCTCAACCGCTGTGCTCTCCTCAACCACAGCGGGGGGTTCGTGGCGCACCTTCTTGACGGAGCCGTCGGGCCAAATGCCAATGTGGTCGTTTTCCAGCTCAAGCCGCACGCGGTCCTTGAGCTTGAGCGAGGTGCGGTAGTCGCGCGGCAGCTGCATGCGGCCCGCGCGGTCAAGTACCGCGTACTCCTCGTGGACGGTCTGTGTGACGCCTTCCGAGTCCACATGGGTGCGGCGCACCACCTCGGTGGCGGTGCGGCCGTCCCTGATGGCAACGGTGCGCTGCACTTGGGAGCTCACCGCATGGTCGTGGGTGACCACCACCACGGTGGCGCCAAGATCGCGATTCGCCGCGCGAAGCGCCTCAAAGACATCGTCACCGGTGGCGGAATCGAGCTCTCCGGTTGGTTCGTCCGCAAAGATCACCTCAGGGGTGTTGGCCAGTGCAACGGCGATCGCGATGCGCTGCTGCTCGCCACCTGAGAGTTGGCCGGGACGGCGACCAGCCTTGTCCGCCATGCCCATTGCCGAGAGCAGTTCCATGGCGCGATCCGCGCGCCGCTTGCCGCTGATTCCCGCAAACGCCATGGGCAGCATGACGTTTTCTTTGGCGTTGAGGTAGGAGAGCAGGTTGCGGCCCGTCTGCTGCCACACAAAGCCAACCACGGAGCGGCGATAGGTGAGGCGGTCCGCGTGGGTCATGCGCAGCAAGTCCCAGCCGGCAACGCGCGCGGAGCCGGCCGTGGGCACATCTAGCCCGGAAAGCACATTGAGGAGCGTGGACTTGCCCGAGCCAGACTGCCCAACAATGGCGATCATCTCGCCTTTGTCCACGAGCAGGTCTAGGCCCTGGAGAGCCTGCACCTCGATGTTCTCCACCTGGTAAATGCGCACCAAGTTGTCGCACACGATGAGCGCATCCGCACCGTATTCGGTGGTTGGCTGCGTCAGTGTCTCTGTGGTCATGTTTCCTCCCTCATCGGGACTCTCCCCAGCGAAGCACTTCGCTGAGCTTATTGCGACGGTGCGCGAGCACCTCCACGGCTACCGCGAGGAACAGCAACACCAAAATGCCGCCGCCCAAGACCGCCATGAATGTCCAGTTGGGCACCACGGGTGGGTTCATGAGGCCGCCGGACAGCAGTTTGAGTCCCAGGCTGTCGCCAAGGAGCCACAAGATCGCGAGGCCGCCGATGGCGCCGCCGATCACTGCGGCGAGCGTCAGCGGAGCGAGCTCCGCCAAGGCGAGCCACCAGCCGTAGCGGAACCCCATGCCTTGCGTGCGCAGCATCGACAGCGCGCGTCCTCGTTCCCGCACACCTCGCAAAATGGTGACGAGCAATGCCATCGCGGCGAGCAGTCCCACGGCGAGCACCGCGATGCCTATGGCGCGCTCAACTCCGCCGCCCAGAGCGGAGGCGCGCATGCCAGCAAGCCACTCCTCGCGAGTCGTGACCGTTGACTGATCGATTTGAGTCTCCGCCGCTACCAGCTCAGCGGCGTGTGGTCCGCTGACGAAAGCGATGTTGGTGTCAACGGACTGCTCAAACGGCATGGACAGCAATTGGTCTGCCGGCATGAGGAGGTAGGGGCCAGGCCCTGCCCAGCCCTCCGGCGTGACCGTGGCTTCACCGATGATGTCAATGGGGACGTAGGTGCGGCCCAGATAGACAGATGCAGTCTCGTGCACATCCGCGTCCATCAGTTTGACGGAAGCCAGGGATGGGATGGGGTCTCCGGGCGCGACGTTCTCTGCGGCCTTGTACATCTTCTGCAGCGAACTCACATCCTCCACGCCGGCCATGGTGAGGATGGTTGGGAAGCTCTCGTCCATCGCGAGCAGGAACCCCGTGCCGTATTCGTTGCCAAATGAGAGCGAGGCCTTGGGTTTGGTGAGCCCGCGGGACACGGTGAGCCCCTGGGATTTGAGGCTCTTCTCCTGCGCATAGGTCACGGCGGAATCGATGCGGACATCTGCCCCAACGCGATCCCAAGATGCCTCTTGCTGTGCCTCTTGCACCGATGACACGAGCAGGCCACCAGAGACCGCCACGGCGATGGCGAGCGTGAGCCCAAGGAGAGGCAGCACGGGGATTGCCTCGCGCGTCTTCGCCAACGTGATGACGCCGGAGACGCCGCGCGTGCGCTTCGCAAAGAACTGGATGATGCGCATGGGGATGGGGTAGAGGCGCACCACAACCACCACCACGGCGAGCGCTACGAGCACGGGAGTAGCTGCGAGGAACGGGTCGATGCCTTCCGTTGTGGTCTGCAGCACGCTGCGTCCGCGGAGGCTCACCACGGCAAAGGCCGCAATGACTATCGCGAGCACCTCCAGAGTGAGGCGCCGTGCCTTGCGGGCCTTCGCAAGCTTTGCGCGATCCTGTCGGTTGGCTGGCTCGCGCTTGCCCGTCCACATGCGACGTGCTGCGAGTGCCCCTGAGACGGGCGAGCTGAGCAGCGCCACCAGCGCCACCGCTCTCAGCAAGCCACTCGCCGTGGACACGCTGGGGGTGATCACGAGGGCTGCCGCGATGCCGAGCGCGAGCCCAAGCGCGGTGACGAGGAAGGATTCGAGCAGCAGTCGCAACGCGGTGGACAGCACGGACGAGCCGCGCGCGCGTTCGAGCGAGATGTCAGCTTCGCGTCGCGTCAGCAGCAATGAGGCCATGAGCGCAATGACCACCGCCGCAACGGAGACCACACCCGCGATGATGATGGACAGTTGGGCTACCGCAGCCCGCGCACGCAAGGGGTATTCCTCCAGAGGCTGCTCTAGCCCCGTTGTGACCTTCACATTGACACCGGCGTTCGCGCCCAGCAGGTTGTTGGCGCTGGTCTGGAGAGACCTGAGCTCACGGGGGATGGCTCGCGCCAGGGCGAGCGTCATCACGTCCGGATCAATCGAAATGTCCACGTAGCCGGCGAAGGGCGTGCGGAGTGACCGCGTCATGCTGTCCAACGTGGCTTGGGAGACCATGACGGTGCCACGGCGAGCGCCCCCGCCCGCGGCATTTTTGGAGAGGAAGGGCGCGGAGAATTCCGGGAACCGCTCCCAGATTTCCGCGGCGGGATCCTTCGCCGCGACGATGCCGCTCACCTCAAGGTCAAGTGCCATGCCGCCAGAGGTGTTGACGCGGGCCAGGTCGCCGATGCCAAGCTCGAGCGCGTCTGCTACCTCTTGACTGAGCGCGATTTGCGTGGGAGGGACCGTGGTGCCCTGGGGCGCCGG
This sequence comes from uncultured Demequinaceae bacterium, assembly GCA_964392875.1. GTDB lineage: Bacteria > Actinomycetota > Actinomycetes > Actinomycetales > Demequinaceae > Demequina. The sequence continues at coordinate 3,243 of CAYMRO010000085.1, read as the reverse complement.
AGCGCTCGGGGGGTCTTGCGGCAGTGATCCCTCGACGAGCGTCAACTCCGCCTGCGGGGAGTAGCCAAACTGCAGGTAGTCCCCAACGCGGGGATGCCTCACCAGATCGCCGCCATTTTCTTTCTGGTCCGCTACCTCCTGAGCTGTTGCGGACGACCCAAACGGCATCTGGTTGGCCAGCACCCAGGATTCGTAATTCTTGACCACCGACGCCGTGCGCGGCGGCAGATTGGTGACGACGGTCGCGCCGAGCTCCTCGAAGCTTCCCACGTCGATGCCGCGGATCGAGCTGACGTTGTCACCGGAGACGTTGCCAACCTGGGTCGCGACCACGATGTCGCCATCCGCGCCCGCCGCCGTGACAACGTCGGCCGCGCCGTTGTCGACTGTGCGGGCAACGAGTTCCGGACCCGACAGCGACAGTGCTGCCGCGAACGCCACGATGATGACGGAACTGACCACGAGCCAGCGGTCACGCCACATGCGGCGGCGCGCGAGCAGCCACAATTCGCCGAAGGTGCCGCTGCGCGCTCGCGGGCTACTCGCCGGGGGCGTGACGTCGATGAAGGTGGGTTCGCTCATCGCTCGTCCCCAAGACGCAGCATTTGCGCAGGATTGATGCGGCGCAGCATGAAGCCCACGATCACGATGGACACCGCGAGTACGAGGGCCACTTCACCCACGAGCACGCCGAGCGCAGCCCACGGGACCTGCACGATGACCGGGGGTAGCGGCGGCTTGCCATCCGCCCCAACGGATACCAGCGGCGCCACCAAGAAGCTGAGGGCGATGCCCAGGCCAAGACCAAACACGAGTCCAAGTGCGGAGAGCAGCGCGTTCTCGGCACTCACGACGCGCAGCAACTGGCCTCGCAAGACACCGATGGCGCGCATCTGTGCCAATTCAATCTCACGCGCTCTGACGGTGACTATTGCGTGAACGGCGAAGCCCAACGCAGCGAGCGCAACCGCTGCACCCGCGACGAGCCACAGGGCCGCCTGGATCGCCACTCGCAGAGAGTCGTTCTTGAGATCCTCCGCTAGCCAGCTCTGGGCGGTCATTGTGGCGTCCTTGGGCAAGGCGGCGCGGTACGCATCGAGGTGGTCGTCGGCAACGCTCGCCCACCATTGCGACGGCGTGACCGTGCGGCCACCGCTCTGGATGACGCCCATTTGCAATGCTGAGATGTTGGCGACAACCGTGGCGTTGCCCACGGTGTCTCCGGTCACGATGGGCACCCGCTGCGCAATGTAGGCGGACACGATGTTGCTCTCCACCTGCAGCTCCACGGCATCTCCCACCTCGAGCGCGAGTTCGTCGAGCACGGAGCCCGTGACAACGAGCGGCACGGGACTCACGGTGTCAGAGGCGGTAATCGCGAGGTTGACCACGCGGTTGGCGAGCGTGCCGGGCGAGGTCTTGACCCGCGCGTGAATTTGGTCATCCACGGGATCCAGTGAGTCGATGCCAACACCGTTGCCGGTGCCGATCCAGTTGAGATTCGTGGGAATCGCCAACGGCATCGCCACCTCAGGGATCGGCACGTCAAACAGGGGTTCGGAATACAGGGGGGCAACCGCTTCGATGTTGTCGATGGACAAGGTGAGCGTCACCGGTTGGGTCACGTCGAAGTTTGGATCGTTGGTGTTCAAACCGAGAGAAACCCATTGCGCCTGGATGCCAACGAGGTAAAGGGGTGCCGTGACGTTGGCGAGGTCAGCAACGTCCACCAAGCTGCCCGTGAGGACGTAGTCGGTGCCGTCAACAGCCGGGCCGTTCATTTCTATGGTCTGGTACATCCCGGCGGAGTCGCGCACCACTGCGCGCAAGGTCAAGCTGACCTCACCGATGTCTCGCGACATGGTGGCCGCTGCCGTCATCCGCAGCTTCCCAGGCAGGCCAGGGATCTCGATGGGATTTGTTTCGCTGGGAGCGGTGCCCGCGAGTGTCTGCGGAATGCGCGAGCCTCCCACCTCCTCGAGCCTCCCACCGCTGTAGGTCTGGAGGCCGGCGTCGTCCGTGGCTCTGAGTGCGAACGGTCTTCCAGAGAAGTCTGATCGGCGGTGGCTGAAATCGTCCGAGCCAGCAAGGAGCACGTTCTGATGAATGACGGGGGAGACGCTTTGCGCATAGCCGCCCGCATCTACGAGGCCGTGCTGCGCGAGCACAGGGGCTTCGAGGTTGGACACAATGACGTCTGGCGGGTGCTGGTAAAGCGCCTGGTCGTCTTGCGACTGGTGCCACGAGGTAAGGAACGTGACCGCGAAAGTTCCGATTGACACGGCGAGGGTCAACAACAGAATGGCCGATATTGCGCGAGCGGAGCGGCGGCCCACTTCCCATGCGGCGAGGGGAAGCACGGCCTTGCGTCCGCGCGCAGCGAGCCCCTCGAGCAATTTTGAGGCGGGGGGGATGAGGCGCACAGCCACGAGCGCTCCCGCCAGGAGGGCGAGCGCTGGCCCGGCGGCCAACAGCGGATCCACCCTCGCGACGCCGCCGGTGGCAAGCATGGGGGACTTGTAGTTCTTGAGTTGCCAATAGGCGAGTATGGCAAGTACCAGCACCGCTAAATCGAGCCCCGAGCGCTGGAACGCCGCGCGCTTGCCGGGCCGCGCTCGCGCCTGTTCGGCGTCAACAAAGCTGGTCTGCCTGCGCATGAGCGGCGCCACCAGCACAAGTACGAGGATGAACCCAACAATGCCCGTGACCACCCACGTCAGCGGCGGAATGCCGGGATCAACGTTCATCCCCGCGTCCTGCATGACGGGAGCACGCGCGAGGGTCAAGTAGGTGAGCCGCGCGAGGGGCGCGGCTATGACCGCAGTTAGGACGCCCAATGCGATCGCCTCGATGAAGCCCAGCCGGAAAATCTGGCGGCCGGAACCACCGCGCGCAATCATGAGGTGCTGCTCGGCGTAGCGGCGTTCGGCCATGAGGCGAGCGGTCTGACTGAGCGCAGCCACCGCGAGCACAAGCAACAGCAGTCCGGTAACCAGCACGCTGGAGCGAGTGACAGCAAGCGACCCCACCACGCCACCGAGGGTCTCCTGAACTCGCGACGCCACCGTGACGCGTTCTGCCACGCCACCGATGGAACGGGTCGCGATGAGGTCAAGGTCCGCCGTGCTGTTGACTACATCGGTCACTTGGGAGAGCGACGTGTTGGAGAAATCGGGCGTGTAGGTGACCGTAACCGCCTCGAGCGGCGCCGCCTCCACGTCCGCCTGCTCGGTGTACAGCGGG
>CAYMRO010000084.1:0-8642 GCA_964392875.1 uncultured Demequinaceae bacterium | reverse complement strand
CTACTACAGCGCGGTATTGAGCGCGAGGTGGTCCCGGCTGCCGAGGCACTCGGCTTGGGGATCCTGGCGTGGTCTCCCCTGGCGCGCGGCGTGCTGACGGGCAAGTACCGCGGCGCCATCCCCGCCGATTCGCGCGCGGGCTCTGACCACCTCTCTGGCTTCGTTGAGCCCTACCTCACGGACCGCGCTGGCGTCATGGTCGATGCCGTGTGCACTGCGGCCGAGGGGCTGGGGGTGTCGCCCCTCGAGGTGTCACTTGGCTGGGTGCTCGCTCAGCCGCACGTCTCGAGCGCGATCGTTGGCGCTCGCACGGCAGCGCAACTCACCGCATCTCTCGCTGCGGCAGACAGCGACCTCCCGGCGGCGATCGTGACGGCGCTGAGCGAAGTCACCGCCCCGCACACGGGTTACCCGGAGCGCCGGTAATGCGGGCGCGCGCCGTGAGCCCCCTGCGGGAACACGCGCGCGCTCACGAGCGGAGGTCAAACTCCTCGATGTCGTCGTCGAGCTCGTCGTCGTCCTCGTTGGCGTGCGGATCAAGGTCTTCGTCGGCGGGTTCGCCAACCTCGCCGTCTTCGTCCTCAAACTCGTCGTCTTCGTCGAGGATCATGGGCATGCCCTCGCCATACTCTGCATCGAGCGCATCCTCATACCGATCGAAGGCCTCTGCCAACGCCTCGTACGCATCGTCTACCATGGCGTCTTCCGGAGATCGGCGGTTCTCGATGGCATCCAGATGTGTCTCCAGCGCTGCAGTGAGCAGCAGGAGAGTCTCGCGTGCAGTTGCACTCATATCTACGACGGTACCTGCGTTAACGCCAAATTGGGAGGGTTGATGGAAAACTCACGCCAGCCAAAGGGCCACGTTGTCTCGCCAGTGAGCGAGCGCAGAACCCCTTCAACGCGCTACGAGTGGCGCGTGGTGAACATACCTGCGAACGTTTCGCGCGCCGAGGCTCGCGCCATGCTCACCGAGCATGCGGAGTTCGGTGCATGGGAGTTGGCGCGCACGGTGGTCTTCTTTGGCGGTGCCCGACGGGTGTGGTTGCGTAAGCGGACCATGCGGGTTGTACGCACGGACGCTATGTAGCGACGCTATGTAGCGACGCTTTGTAACGCGGTCAGCAGTTGGTGAGGAACGTCTCCAGAACGCTCGTGCCGAATGTCAGCGATTCCACGGGCACGCGCTCGTCAATTCCGTGGAAGAGCTTGGAGAACTCAAGCTCCTTGGGCAGCCGCAACGGCGCAAAGCCGTAGCCCGTGATGCCTATTCCTGCGAGGTGCTTGTTGTCCGTGCCGCCCATGAGTGAGTACGGCAACACCACGGCGTGGGAATCTTCCACGCGAATCGTGTCGATCATGCGGTCAACCAGCGCCGAGTCAAAGGGCGCCTCGATGGCCGGCTCAGTGATGTACTGCTCCACCTTGACGTTGGTCCCCGCGAGTTCCTCGATGGTGCGCAGCATGGACTCGTCGTGGCCCGCGAGGAAGCGCGTGTCCACGTAGGCCGTTGCCGAATCCGGAATGACGTTGGTCTTGTAGCCGGCGTCCATCATCGTGGGATTCGAGGTGTTGCGGATCGACGCGTCCACCATGGCACCAATGGAGCCAAGTTCCCCGATGATCGCGCGCAGAGTTGCCTCATCCGTCGCGTACTCAATCCCAAGAATTTCTGCCGTTCCGCGCAAGAGCCGCTCCACCGTCGGGCTAATTTCTACGGGCCATTCGTGGGTGCCGATGCGCGCCAATGCGCCCGCCAAATGGGTCACCGCATTGTCTTGGTGCACAAGGGAGCCGTGCCCCTGGCGGCCCGTGCCAACGAGCCGCAGCCACTGGATGCCTTTTTCGGCAGTTTGGATCAAGTAGACGCGGCGTCCGCGCACGTCAATGGAGAAGCCGCCAACCTCGCTGATGGCCTCCGTGGCACCGCGGAAGTCATCGGGGTGCTCGCTCGCGAGCCACTTAGCGCCGCGCGCTCCCCCGTGCTCCTCGTCCGCGAAGAATGCGAGCACGATGTCACGCGCCGGCTTGCGCCCCTGCTTGATGAGGCGCCCGGCGGCCGCGAGGTACATCGCGTCAATGCCCTTCATGTCCACGGCGCCCCGGCCACAGATCATGCCATCTTTGATCTCCGCGCCAAAGGGATCCACTGTCCAGTCTTCGCGGAACGCCGGCACCACGTCCAGGTGACCGTGCACCACGAGCGGGGGGCGGGTGCGGTCTTCGCCCTCCCACAGCGCGGTGAGGCTCGTGCGGCGCGGCTCGGACTCACGCAGCACGGGCTCCAAGCCAAGATCGCTGAGGTACGTGGCGACATACTCGGCCACCTCGCGCTCGCCGGGGCCATCGGCGTCGCCGTAGTTGGACGAGTCGATGCGGATGAGGTCCTGAGCAAGTGCGATGACATCGGGTTGAGACATGTCGCCAGGCTACCCGCGCGCTACATCGCCATGAATCCATTCGAGATGACGATCGCGAGCACCACGAGCCCACCAAGCGTGAAGAAATAGACGAGGCGCCGGTACCCGGCCTTCCACGCGGCCACGCACAGACACGCGATGGCCCCGGGGATGAGGGCCAGCCCGTAGCGCCCCGTGACGTTGGGGAAGTATTGCGGGACGGCCGTGCTCAGGTACGCCTGCACCTGGACCACGGTTGGATAAATGAAGACGCCCGCGAGCACGAGCCAACCGAGCGAGCGACGAGCTGGCTCCTTGGCACACGCCACAATGACGGAGAACACCGCGCCAATCGCGAGGATGTTGAGCAGGCGCGTCCACGACACCATGAGGGCAACATCGAGCGGCGGCTGAAGGTAGTACTCGGACGCAAGATTGATACCGCTGAAGGCAGTTTCCAGCCACTCGGAGCCGGGCAGTCCACTGACATCCCTGGTATTCAGCCCCACGAGGGGATTAGTCCAGTACGGATCTCCCCGTCCCCCTTGGAAGACTTGCCATATCAAGTACGGAACCAGCACCGCACCGGCGATCGCTATGGGGACAACTAGATCAGCACGGTGGAAGCGGCGAACGCGAAGGTCACGCACGAGGCGCAACAAGATGAGCAAGGCGATCGCTATGTAGGGAACGGTGGTGATGACCTTGGTCATACCTGCCAACGCGGTAAGGACAGCCGGCAGCGCCCACTTGTCGTAGTCCTCCACGAAGATCCGGGCGGCAAGCCACACCGCGGCGGCACCAAAGAGGGCCGACGCCGCGTCTGGGTTGACCGTAGTGACGGCGTGGAGAATGCGCGGGAACGCGGGCAAGAGAAGCGGCGCTATCAGGGCGGCGGCCGGGTCCAGTCGCCAGCGCCGCAGTGCGGCGTAAAGCATGAACATGCCACCGGCAAGCCATGCGACGCCCATGAGCCGGGCGGCACTGACAAAGTCGAGGCCCGGAAAGACAGCGTCCAGCGCGCGAGCGGGGATGCCCACCACCGCGTAATACAGCGGGGGGTGGGCAAAGTTGTAGTTCTGACCGTCGAAGGGGAACGCCCACGCGCCTTGGCCCGAGCCGCACGGGGGAAGCTCATAGCCCTCTTGTTCCACACACGCCCAGTGGTCGAGGATGGGCTGCGCTATGGGAGAGCCGGCACGCGGCAACTCAAAATGCGCCACTTGCCAGGCGTAATCGGCGTGCGTTGGCTCATCGATGCGGCTCAGCGCCTTGCCGGGCCCAAACACTACGGGAACGACAATCGCGGCAGCGATGATCACATAGAAGACCGCGATGCCGATGCGAGACTTGCCACTGTCGTGGAAGGAAGCAATCCATTCCTCACCCGCTTGAATCCAGCGGGACGGCGCAAACCGACGTGGTTCGGCGATGGAAACGGACACGGACTCTCCTTGGAGCGCTGCGCGTGGGTACCGCAAGACCAGGGTTCTTTCACGCTCAGCGGCGCCGTTGTCGCCCTGCGTGCGAGCCACCAAGTACTGCGTGTCCGAGGGGGGACTTGAACCCCCACGCCCGTTAGGGCACTAGCACCTCAAGCTAGCGCGTCTGCCAATTCCGCCACCCGGACGAGGTGAACTGAGGCCCTGTGGGGCGCCTCAGCGCGAAGGAAATAGTAGCACGGGCGCGAGGTGCACCCGGGCGCATTGCTGCCGCACTGGACGGCGAAAGGGACCCCGGATCGCTCCGGGGTCCCTTTGCGCACAGTTAAGAGAGAATGCTTACCCCACCGGGGCCTACGAGTAGACCTAAGACAATCAATATGACTCCCCACAACACGTCCTTCTGGACGAGTCGGATGATGCCTGCGATAACGAGAATCACGGCCGCAATGAACAAAATGGCGGTCCACATGGTGGTTACTCCTTTGTCTTCTTGTTCGGTCTGACTTCTTGTCCGGCCGCTTGGGGCAACCGGATGTTTCGTTGCACTCTTCACAGTGCCCAGTTGTCACCGATTCCAAACAAAGAAGGCGCAATTTTGCTGAGAAATCAGCTCATGAGGGCCAGCAGCGGGCATGGACGCGTACTCAAGATGGGCAGCACCTGGGTGTATTCCACCTGCTCCAGGCCCGTTTGGGTCAGCTCCTCCCATGTGCGCGGCATGGCCACGCACGGCCGCGCGCGTCCCCTCAGCGAATATGGCGTCACGGTAGTTTTGGCCGCCCGATTCTGGCTCCAATCGAGCAGCACTTTGCCTTCTCGCTGCGCCTTGCGAATATTCGACACGACGAGCTCTGGGTGTTCCTCGTGAAGCGCCTCTGCCAGCGCACGCGTGTGTTCCGTGACCTCGTCAGATGTTGCTTTGCCATCGAGACGCCCGTAGAGGTGAATCCCCTTTGAGCCGCTCGTTGCGGGGATGGTTTCGATGCCCTCCGCGGCGAGACGATCACGCAGCAGCACTGCCACCTCCACGCATTCCTCAAGTCCCGCTCCCGGCCCGGGGTCCAGATCGAGCATGAGCCGATCCGGGTTGCGGATGGCGCCCCGCGGGCCAAAGCGCCACTGTGGTACGTGAAACTCGAGCGTTCCGCGTTGCGCGTACCACGCGAGCACCGCAGCCGAATCGATGAGCGGGTAGTGGTTTGTGTGGTCGGAATGCTTTTGCGCGCGAGTGTGGATCCAGCTGGGAACGTCGTCGTCGATGTCCTTGTGGAAGAACGAGTGACCGGGCTTTGCTGCCGTGCCAACGCCATCCATCCAGCGCTTGCGCGTCACGGGGCGGTCTGCGGCCAACGGTATGAGATGCGGCGAGACGGCAACGAGGTAGTCGATCACGTCCGCCTTGGTGGTGCCGGCGTCCGGATACACGAGCTTGTCCGGGTGTGTCACACGAACGTCGTGGCCGTCAATGGTGCGCAGCTCTTGGTCTGTCATCGGTCCATCGTGCGCGCGCGGGCTGAGGCTTGGCAACCGGAGACGATGGCTAGCGGAAGTCGCGGCTCTTTGACTCGATCTTGAGTGACAGCGGCGCGATGTGCTCGGCAACGAGATTGGTTGCGCCGTCCGCACGCTCTATCCGCCCCCTGATCACGAGTGCCGGGGATCGCCTCGCCACCGCTTGGTAACGCTTCCACACTCCTTGAGAGCAGATGACGTTGAGGAAGCCCGTCTCGTCCTCCAGGGAGATGAACGTGACGCCTTTCGCCGTGCCAGGGCGTTGCCGATGCGTCACCACGCCAGCAACGCGCACGCGGCGCTCCGCCTCGTGCGCGAGCACGTCGCTCACGCGCAGCACATCGTTGGCGTCGAGCCCCTCGCGCACAAAGACCGTTGGATAGACATCCGCGGAGACTCCCGACGCCCACACGTCCGCCACCGCCTCCTCCACTTGCGACATCCCTGGCAGAGTTGGTGCTTTCACTCCCGTGACCACGCCCGGCAGCGTGCCGGGCCCCTCAAGCGCCAATATGCCCGACGCCCACAAGGCTTCGCGCCGAGTCACGCCAAGGCCTTCCAGGGCTCCGGCGGTCGCAAGCGCCTCCCATTGGGCGGTGGTGAGTTTCACTCGCCTCGCCATGTCTTGCAGCGACACGAACGGGCCGTCCGCGCGGGCGTCGACGATGGCCTGCGCCACCTCCGCACCCACCCCGCGGACAGCGGACAGCCCCATGCGCACCGCGAGCGAGCGGTCCACCCGAGTGAGCGCCGCCATGTCGGCGCGCACCTCCGCCGGGATCTGGAACGGCTCAGCGAGCCGTTCCACCACCGCCAAAGCCTCCGAGCGCACAACGCACGGGCGGAGGATGACTTGGCCGTGGCGTCGGGCATCCGCGGCGAGCGATTGCGGCGAGTAGAAGCCCATGGGCTGCGCGGCCAAAAGCCCCGCGTAGAAGGCTGCGGGCTCGTGGACCTTGAGCCACGCGGAGGCGTAGACGAGGTAGGCGAAGGAGAACGAGTGAGACTCGGGGAAGCCAAAGTCGCTGAAGGCCTTGAGCTTGTCGAAGATCTGATGCGCGATGTCCGCCGTCACGCCAAGCGAATTGGCGCCAACCATGAACCGGGCTCGCAGCGCCTCCATGCGTTCCGGGCTGCGCTTTGAGCCCATCGCGCGGCGCAGTTGGTCCGCGAGGGCACCGTCAAAACCGGCGCAATCCATCGCCATCTGCATGAGCTGCTCCTGGAAGAGCGGAACCCCCAGCGTCTTACCCAAGGACTTCTCCAGGAGTGGATGCAGGTACGTGACCTCCTCGCGGCCGCGAGCGCGATTGATGTAGGGATGAACCGAGCCGCCCTGGATGGGGCCGGGCCGGATGAGCGCCACCTCGATCACGATGTCGTAGAAGCGGCGCGGCCTGAGCCTTGGCAGCGTCGCCATCTGGGCGCGCGACTCCACTTGAAAGACGCCAACGGTGTCCGCGGCGCACAGCAGGTCATACACGGCCTCGTCCTCCTGTGGGAGGGCGTGCAACCCCAGCTCGCGGCCGCGAGTCTCGCGGATGTATCGGAACGCGTACTTGAGCGCTGAGAGCATGCCAAGGCCAAGGAGATCGAACTTCACGAGCCCCGCATCCGCGCAATCGTCCTTGTCCCACTGCAGCACGGTGCGGCCGGGCATGCGCCCCCATTCCACGGGGCACACGTCGATCACCGGGCGATCGCACAGCACCATGCCGCCGGGGTGGATGCCAAGGTGTCGAGGCAACCGCATCAGGCGGTCTGCCAGGTCCAATACGGGTTCGGGGATGTGGTCCAGCTCCTGAGTTGGTGGTGGATCCGGCCACATCGCGTCTCGCTGGGTTGCCGCCCACTGCTCCTGCAGTTCCGCTGGCACCCGCAGCGCGCTCCAGCGGTCGATGGACGTTGACCAGGCGTCTTGCTGGCCCACGCCGTATCCCAGCGCTCTTGCCGCGTCACGTACCGCGGAGCGGGGCCGGTACTGAATGACGTTGGCAACCATGGCGGCATTGATGCGGCCGTGACGCGCGAAGACGTGCTGGATGACCTCCTCACGGCGATCGGATTCGATGTCCACGTCGATGTCTGGCGGGCCGTCTCGCTCCGGGGCGAGGAAGCGCTCAAAGAGCAGGCCATGCGTGACGGCGTCCACCGCGGTGACGCCGAGCGCGTAGCAGACCGCGCTGTTGGCGGCGCTTCCCCTGCCTTGGCAGAGGATGTCTTGCTGGCGGCAGAACGCCACGATGTCGTGAACTATGAGGAAGTAGCCGGGAAAGTCGAGCGCCTCGATAACCGTGAGTTCCCGCTCGATCTGCGCCCACGCGCCCTTGACTCGTTCGCGGTCCGGCGGGCCGTAGCGCTCGCGCGCGCCCCTGTAGGTGAGTTCGCGAAGCCACGAGGCCTCCGTGTAACCCTCCGGCACGGGATACGGCGGCAGCTTTGGCGCCACGAGGGACAGGTCAAATGCGCTCTCCACACCGATGCGCGAGGCCGTGGTCACCGCTTGCGGGTGGCGCCGGTGCCGCCACATCATCTCGCCCGCGCTGCGCAAGTGCTGGCCCGGGCTGCCCGGCAGCCAGCCGTCCATGTCGTCGAGCGAGGAGCGCGCGCGGATGGCGCTCAGCGCCCCGGCGAGGTCCGCGTCGCGGGGCGTCGCGTAGTGGGCATTGGTGGTCGCCACGAGCGGAAGGCTCGCGTCGAATGCCAGGTCTGCCAGGGCGTCGGCCACTTCTGAATCGTGCGGCCCGCCCGTATCCGAGATCTCCACCGCCACGTTGTCTCGACCAAACAAGGCCACAAGCTTGTCAAGTTCGCTACGAGCGGTGAGCATTCCGTCGGCCGTAACGGCTGCGCCCAAAGCGCCCGTAAGCGCGCGCCGTAGCGGCCCCTTGCGGCAACCCGTGAGAACCAGCAACTCACCGCCGCCGATGTCCGCAAGTTCCTCGAGCTTGTACGCGGACTTGCCCTTCTCCCCCGTGGCGAGGTGCGCCATGCCTATCGCGTGGCTGAGCCGCGAATAGCCCGACGCCCCCCTCGCCAGCACTACCAGGTGCGATGCGCGGGGGTCGGGGATGGCGGTGGGTGGGTCGAGCACGGGGCGCCCCTTGGCATCGGGCACGGAAAGGCTCAGTTCCGCGCCAAAAACGGTGGGCAGGCCAATGGCGCGCGCCGCCTGGGCAAAGCGAACCACGCCGTAGAGGCCGTCGTGATCGGTGATGGCGAGTGCGCTGAGGCCAAGACGGCCCGCCTCCGCGGCCATCTCCTCCGGCTGACTCGCGCCATCGAG
>CAYMRO010000083.1:0-8662 GCA_964392875.1 uncultured Demequinaceae bacterium | reverse complement strand
GAGGCGGCAGCCGCGGAGCTTGAGAGGGTCATCGAGTCCACGAGGGCGTGACGTCCCGCGCGCCCGGCGCCCCGCACCCCCGCGTCCCGCGCCCCGCACCCCGCGCGCCCGCGCCCTCGCGCGCCCGCACTCTCGCGAATTGGTGCATGCGGACAGGAATTGGGTCCCAGACATGACCTCACGCACCAATTCGGGAGGGGGAGGCGGTGCGAGGGGGCCCACCCCGCGCACGCCCCGCGCGCCCGCGCCCCCGCACCCCCGCGAATTGGTGCATCCGGACAGGATTTGGGCCTTAGACATGACCTCACGCACCAATTCGGGAGGGGGAGGCGGGGGTGTACATGTGCGCAGACGGCCCCACCGCTCGCCCCACCACTCGACCCACCGCGCGCGCAACCGCCGCACCGCCCGCGGCAGGGTAGAATTAACTGTTTTGAGGCACGCGCCTCACGCACAGCATTGGAGTGAACGTGGCCGGAACCATCGCCAATCCCGAGGGCATCACCAACCCACCCATCGACGAGTTGCTCGCCAAGGTGGAGTCTAAGTACGCCCTCGTGGTCTACAGCTCCAAGCGCGCACGCCAGATCAACGCGTACTACGAGGCACTGACCGAGGGTCACTTTGAGAACGTCGGCCCGCTCGTAGAGGCGGATTCAACGGACAAGCCCCTCTCGGTTGCCCTGCGCGAGATCAACAACGGCAACCTCCTTACGCTTGGTCGCTCCGAGGAGTAATTGTGCGTGTGCTGCTGGGCGTAACCGGCGGCATTGCCGCGTATAAAGTCGCGCTCGTGTTGCGCCGCCTCGTAGAGGACGGCCACTCGGTGCGCGTCATCCCCACCGCGTCGTCGCTCAACTTCGTTGGCCGCGCAACGTGGGAGGCCCTCAGTGGCCATCCGGCGCCCTCGGAGACCTTTGACAACGTCTCGTCCGTGCAGCACGTGCGGCTTGGGCAATCGGCGGACGTCATTCTCGTTGCCCCCGCCACCGCCAACTTTCTCGCCTCGTACGCCAGGGGCGAGGCGCGCGATCTCCTGAGCAACGCCCTGCTCGCTACGCACGCACCCGTGCTCGTTGCCCCCGCCATGCACACCGAGATGTGGGAGCACCCTGCCACGCAGGCCAACGTCGCCACGCTCAGGTCCCGCGGCGTTCACGTGCTTGACCCCGCAGTTGGCCGGCTCACCGGGGCGGACAGCGGTCCGGGTCGCCTCCCAGAGCCCAGGGATCTCGTTGCGGCCCTCTATGCGGTTGCGTCGGGCGCTGAAATTGCCTTGCAAGGGTCCGACGCTGGGTGGGGAGACCTTGAAGGCGTGCGTTTGGTGGTTACGGCAGGGGGCACGCGGGAACCCATTGATCCGGTTCGTTACCTGGGCAATCGCTCGTCCGGTCATCAGGGCTTTGCGCTTGCGGAGGCCGCACGAGAGCGGGGCGCGGAAGTGACTGTGATCGCGGCCAATGTGGTGTTGCCCGTTTCCGACGGCGTGACGCGCATTGACGTCACTACCGCGGCTGAAATGGCAGGCGCGGTGAAGTCGCTGGAGAGCAACACTGACGTGCTCATCATGGCCGCCGCCGTTGCAGACTTTGCGCCCGCTGAGGTTAGCGAGCACAAGATCAAGAAGGCTGGCGCGGGTGGGATATCGCTCGCACTGGTTCCCAATCCGGACATCCTCGCGGGGGTTGTGGAGCGCGGTGAGGTGTCACTCGTAGTTGGCTTTGCGGCGGAGACGGGCGACGGCAACGCAAGCGCCGCCGAGCATGCGGCTGCGAAAGCGCGCCGCAAGGGTGCCGCGCTTCTCGTGTTCAACGAAGTGGGCGCGGATAAAGGATTCGGCGACGTGCCCAACTCCATCTGCATCCTGGACGCCACGGGTACGCAAGTTGCCACGGCGTCGGGCAGCAAGATGGCCGTGGCTCACGCGGTGCTTGACGCGATCGGTGCAGCCCTCCACAAGTGAAACGAGCGCGTCTGGGCGTCCCACTAGACTCCGAACATGCGCTTGTTCAGTTCAGAATCTGTGACCGAAGGCCACCCAGATAAGGTCTGTGACCAGATCTCCGACGCCCTGTTAGACGAGATGTTGCGGCAGGATCCGCTGTCTCGAGTGGCAATTGAGACCATGGTGACCACGGGTCTCGTGCACGTTGCTGGCGAGGTATCTACTGCGTCGTACGTGGATATACCAGGCATTATTCGCGAGGTCGTGACGGGCATCGGCTACACCTCGTCAAAGGTGGGCTTTGATGGAGCCCTGTGTGGCGTGTCCGTGAGCATTGGCGAGCAGAGCGCGGACATCTGGCAAGGAGTTGGCAAGGCGACAGACTCGGACATCGAGGAGTTGGGCGCGGGGGACCAGGGACTGATGTTTGGGTACGCGTGCTCGGACACGCCGGAGCTGATGCCCGTGCCCATCTCGATGGCGCATGCCCTCACTCGCCGCCTGGCGCAAGTACGCAAGGAAGGCATCATCGAGGGGCTGCGGCCCGATGGCAAGGCGCAAGTGACCATTGCCTATGACGAGGACACCCCAGTTTCCGTGGAAACCGTGGTGGTCTCGAGTCAGCACGCGGAGACGTGGGAGATTGGCGCGCTGCGCGAGGCCATCGAGGCTGAAGTCATCGCGCCCGTGCTCGGTAGTTACGGCCTCGACGCCCAGGGCCACCGGTCCCTCATCAACCCCACGGGGCGGTTTGAGATTGGCGGTCCGGCCGGCGATGCGGGGCTGACGGGACGCAAGATCATCGTGGACACGTACGGCGGCATGGCGCGGCATGGCGGGGGTGCGTTTTCCGGCAAGGATCCCTCCAAAGTGGACCGTTCCGCCGCCTATGCAATGCGCTGGGTAGCCAAGAACGTGGTGGCAGCCGGCCTGGCCGCACGATGCGAGGTGCAAGTGGCGTACGCCATTGGCACGGCGCATCCGGTGGGCCTGTGGGTGGAGACGTTCGGCACCGAGAAGGTAGACCCAGGGCGCATCTCGTCTGCAATTGAGGAGGTCTTTGACCTGCGGCCCTCGGCGATCATCGCGGAGTTGGACCTCCAACGGCCCATCTACCGCGCCACCGCAGCGTACGGGCACTTTGGGCGCGAGCTGCCAGAGTTCACGTGGGAGCGCACCGATCGCGCGGATGCACTGCGGAGCGCGGCGGAGTGAACAAATACGGCGCAGTGAATGAGTACGGCGCAGTGAATGAGTACGGCGCAGTGAAGAGGTACAGCGCAGTGGATGAGGACAGCGCAGTGAATGAGGACGGCGCAGTGAGCAACTACACCGCGTTGACAAGGACGCGACGATAAGCGAGTCCCCGCTCCGCACTGTGGCACGGGTGTGTGTCGACAGTGCCTTGCCGCACCTGGACCGCCCTTTCGACTACTCGATTCCCGCTTCGCTCACGGATTCCGTCACGGTGGGCTCGCGCGTCCGAGTTAGGTTCGCGGGCAGGCTCGTGAGCGCCGTGGTGTTTGAGCTGGCTGAGTCGTCCGATTTCGCCGGCAAGCTCACCCCCATTCATTCCACGGCCGGGGTGCCATCTTTCACGCCACGCGCCATCGAGTTGGGTCAGGCAATTGCCCGACGCTATGGCGGCTCGCTCTGGGACGTTCTGCGGCTCATGGCGCCGCCTCGTGTGGCGAGCCTCGAGGATCGCGATTGGAGCGGGCCCGCGGGTGTCGAGGAGCGGTATCAGGACGCGTCTACCCAAACCGATGGCGACCCGGCCGTGCGGATGGACGACGGAGCCGCGGCTGCGCTCGACATTGACCAGTTGTCTCATGGCGCGCGCGTGGTGTGGCAAGCGCTCCCGCAACCAGGGCGCGGTGCGGCCACGCCAGTGACGGCGCTTGCGGCAGCGGCTGCGAAGGCAGCCGCAAAGGGACAGTCGGCGATTCTTGCGGTGCCGGACGCGCGCGCGGTGGCGGCCGTTGAGGCGGAGCTGCAACGTCTTGGCTTGCGTCGCTGGAGTGTGCGCGGTGGGGGAGAAGTGGCGGTGCTGGACTCGGACGACGGCGCCAACGCACGCTACGGCTCGTACCTCGCGGCGATGCACGGTCTTGCCCGGGTAGTGCTTGGTACCAGGCCAGTTGCCTTGCAGCCTGTCCCCTCGCTGGGCTTTGTCGCCATCTGGGATGACGGTTCACCAACCTATGACGACCCCCACGCCCCTTACTGGAACGCTCGCACGGTTGCGGCCTGGCGCGCGGACCTTGAGGGCGCGGGGATGCTCATCGCTTCCTTCGCGCCAACCGTGGAGGCGCTAGCCCTTGCCGAGCACGGCTGGGCCGAGCTCGCGATCCCGGAACGCGCCGTGATCCGTGCGGCCGCGCCAACTGTAGAAGTCATCGGTGACGCAAAGCGCACAGCCGAGGGAGCGTCGGGCTGGCACTGGATGCCGGGGAGCGTGTGGCGATCCGTGCGGGAGGCCGTCAAGACGGGCCCAGTGGCGATAGTGGTGCCGCGCGCGGGCTATGTGCGCGCTGTGGCGTGTGCGCAGTGCGGCGAGTGGGCACAGTGCCGAGAAGTGTTTGACGGGGTGCCGTGCGGCGGCACGTTGCGTCAGGATCACGTGAGCGCTCCGCTTGTATGCAGGGATTGCAGCACGCCCCAACCCAACTGGCACTGCGCCAATTGCCAGGGACGACGCATCAAGCAGGTGCGCCAGGGAGTGGAGCGAATCGCCGAGCAAGTAGGGGCCATGGCCAAGGACGTGCCGGTCACCATCTCCTCGGGCGCCACGGGCGTATTGCCGGATTCCAACATCACCGAGGGCTTTGTGGTTGCCACCCCGGGTGCCGTTCCCGCCGTTACAGGGGGTTACGTGGCGGCCGTGGTGATTGGGGCGGAGTCTCCCGCGAGCAGTGGCCTTGGCGCGGAGGTGCGCGCGGTGCGCTGGTGGCTCTCGGTCGCGGCGCTCGTGAGGCCGCGCAGCGAGGGTGGGCGCGTGAGCCTTGTGGGCGTGCTCCCGGACGCCGCGCGGCGTGCACTCGAGACCTGGGACCCGTTGACTGCTGCACAGGAGGCCCTCGCGGAACGCAACGAGCTTGGGCTGCCGCCGGCCCGGCGCAGCATTCAGTTGGTTGGCCCCAAGCACGCAATCACGCTCGCGCTCTCGGCACCCGTGCAGGGAGAGCGGCTTGAGCGCCACAGTGAAGCGAGCGTCAGCCACACCAAGGACGGCGTGCTGCTGCTCGTGCGACGTCGCTCGGCGCAGTCCATCATCGACGCTTTGCGCGCGGTGCAGGTAAAGCTCAGTCGCGACGGCGACGAGGGCTTCCGCATGCGCGTTGATGGCCCTCTCAATCTCTGATCCCGTTCGGGGGCCACGAGCGGGGCAAGCCGCCTCGTAGGATGGGTGTCATGCGCGTCGTGTTCGCGGGCACTCCGCTCATTGCCGTGCCCTCTCTGGCAGCCATCGTTGATGCCGGGCACGACGTTGTTGCAGTTCTCACGCAACCCGATGCTCCCGGCAAGCGCGGCCGCGAGCTGGTGCCGAGCCCCGTCAGTCTTGCGGCGCGCGAACTGGAACTTGATGTGCTCACCCCAGCCAAAGCGTCGGACCCCCAAGTGGCGGCGCACATCGCGGGCCTCAACGCCGATGTTGCCGCCGTGGTCGCCTATGGCCAGATTCTGCGTCCCGCGCTGCTCGATGCCACCGCGCACGGCTGGGTGAATCTGCACTTCTCAGTGCTACCAACGTGGCGTGGCGCCGCCCCAGTTCAGCGCGCCATCATGGCGGGCGACGACGTCACGGGTGCCTCGACCTTCCTCATCGAGGAGGGTCTCGACACAGGCCCCGTCATCGGCACGCTGACGGAGCGAATTCACCCAACGGACACCGCGGGCGAGTTGCTCGAGCGCTTGGCGAAGCTCGGTTCGGGGCTGCTGGTCCACTCGATTGAGGCGCTTGTTGGCGGCTTTGCGGCGCCCATCGCCCAGTCACACGACGGCGTGAGTTACGCACACAAGCTCACTCGCGCGGATGCCTACGTGGCATGGGAGATGCCCGCGCACATCGTCGACAGGCAAGTGCGCGGCGTCACCCCTGCGCCGGGTGCATGGACAACGTTGCCCGACGGCGCGGTCGCCAAAGTGGGTCCCGTGCGGCCAAGGCCCGGGCCGGGTCTGCCCCCGGGGCAGTTGCGCGTTCACGGCGACGAGGTGCTGGTTGGCACTGGCACCACGCCCGTGGCGCTCACGTGGATAGCTCCCGCCGGGCGCAAGGCCACGGATGCCCTCGCGTGGTGGCGTGGCGCGAGGTTAGGCGAGGCGGCAACGTTGGGGGAGTCGTGAGTAGGGGCGCGAGGATTGATGGTGCACGCGAGGCCGCCTTCCGCTGCGTTCGCGATGTTGATGCTGACGACGCATATGCGAACCTTGCAATGCCGGGGATTCTGTCAGCGTTGAACCTCAGCGGCAGGGATGCCGCCTTTGCCACCGAGCTCGCCTACGGCACCTTGCGCATGCGCGGACTGTACGACGCGGTGATTGGCCATGCCGCGCGCCGCGATCCCACCGCATTGGATTCGCCCGTGCGATGGGCGCTGTGGTTGGGCGCTCATCAGGCTCTCGCCATGCGAGTTCCCGCGCACGCGGCCGTTTCCGAGACGGTTGACCTGGCGCGCCGCCACGGTGGCCCGCGCGTGGCTCCGCTCGTCAACGCAGTGATGCGACGCATCGTGGAACGCGAGGCGGACGCGTGGCTCGCGTTGGTTGCGCCCTCCAATTCGCGCGACGACATGGCGATCCGGCACTCGCACCCCGCCTGGGTGGTGAAGGAACTTGGCGACGCGCTGAGCGCGGACGGCCGTGCCGGTGAACTCGAGGCGCTGCTCGCCGCCAACAATTCCCCCGCGCGAGTGACCCTCGTGGCTCGTCCCGGCCTCGTGGACCGTTCCGAACTTCCCGGTGAGCCAACCACGCTGTCGCCGTGGGGCGTGACCCTCGCCGGCGGCGACCCTGGTGCCATTTCCGCCGTGGCGCAAGGCGCCGCCGCCGTGCAAGACGAGGGCAGCCAGTTGGTTGCGGGCGCCCTCGTTGCCTATCGCGAGGTGGAACCGGGCGAGCAATGGCTCGACATGTGCGCTGGTCCTGGCGGCAAGGCGGCGCTGCTTGGAGCCTTCGCGGCCCAGCACGGCGCCACGCTGCAAGCCAACGAACTCCACGAGCATCGCGTGGGGCTGGTGCGGCGCGCCGTTGCGGCGATCCCGGACGGCGTGGTCACGGTCACGCACACGGATTCACGCGCGCTACCTCCTGCCGCCTTTGATCGGGTGCTCCTCGATGCACCCTGCACCGGACTGGGTGCTCTACGTCGCCGTCCAGAGGCACGTTGGCGCCGCACGCCAGCGGACGTCCCTGTGCTCGCGGAACTGCAGGCGGAACTCCTGGCAGCTGCCGCCGGCGCCGTCAAGCCAGGAGGCATCGTGGCCTACGTGACGTGTTCACCTGTGCTGGGGGAGACCAGGGACGTGGTGGCGCGAGCGGGCGGTCTGGAACTCGTGGATGTACGTCCCGCCATTGCATCTCTTACGGGCACTCCACGTAGAAGCTGGGGCGCAGGTCCGCACGTGCAGCTGTGGCCGCACGCGCACGGTACAGACGCGATGTACTTGGCCATGTTTCAGCGACCCCCCGGGTAGGGTCAAACCATGGTGCTCATAGCCCCCTCCATCCTCTCTGCCGACTTCGCCAACCTTGAGCGGGACATACATTCCGTAGGCGATGCCGATTGGCTCCACGTTGATGTCATGGACGGCCACTTTGTGCCCAATTTGACGCTTGGGCTGCCCATCGTGAAGCGAGTGTGCGAAGTGGCTCCCATGCCCGTTGACGTCCATCTCATGATCGAGGATCCCGACTATTGGGCCGTGCGGTACGCGGAACTGGGCGCGGCGTCGGTGACGTATCACTTTGAGGCGGCGGCAAATCCGCGTCAGGTGGCGCGGGACCTGCGCGCGGTTGGCGTGCGCGCTGCCGTTGCGCTCAAGCCGAGCACCCCGGTTGAACGCGCCCTGGAACTGCTTGACGTGGTGGACATGGTGCTTGTCATGACGGTTGAGCCCGGCTTTGGTGGGCAGTCCTTCATGGCGGACATGATGCCCAAGTTCGAGATGCTGCGCGCAGCCATTGACGCGAGTGGCAACGACGTGTGGCTGCAAGCCGACGGCGGGGTCGCCAGGGAGACCATTGGCACCGTTGTGCGTGCTGGGGCGGACATGCTGGTGGCGGGGTCGGCGGTGTTCGGTGCCAGTGACCGTAATGCCGAGGTGCGCGAACTGCGCGCCTTAGGTGATCAGGCGCGCCTTGCCTAGCGCGGAACAATGGGACAGCGTCCACATGGACAGGGCGGTCCAACTCGCGGCACTTGGACCAGCGCACGGCCCTAACCCCCGCGTTGGCTGCGTCATCGTGGGGGCCCAGGGCGAAACACTCGCCGAGGGATATCACCAAGGCGCAGGCACGCCGCACGCCGAGGCTGCCGCATTGGCCGCTGCCCGCGAAGCTGGCGTAACCGTGGCGGGTGCCACCGCGTACGTCACCCTGGAGCCGTGTAATCACACGGGGCGCACGGGGCCGTGCGCAGTAGCACTCGCGGAAGCGGGCATCGCGCGCGTGGTTTACGCCGTTCCTGATCCCAATCCCACAGCCGCAGGCGGCGCC
>CAYMRO010000082.1:0-8691 GCA_964392875.1 uncultured Demequinaceae bacterium | reverse complement strand
TCATCATGGACGAGCCGTTCGCGGCCGTTGACGCGCAGACTCGTGCGGACCTTGAAGACCTGGTGCGTGCGCTCCACAAGGACCGCGGGATGTCGATCCTCTTCGTGACTCACGACATTGACGAGTCCGTGTACCTTGGCGAGCGCGTCATCGTGTTGTCGAATGCGCCAACCTGGGTGCAGGAAGACCTCGCGATTGATCTGGATCCGGAGCGGGATCAGATCACCACTCGCGCCCTCCCTAGGTTCACCGAGCTGCGCACACACGTTTACCAGCAGGTTCAACGGGCAAAGCGCGGCCAAGCGGTCCGCCCTGGTGCGTGACACGGCATCGTCATGACTACGCGAAAGCCCGCCCAGTTGCTGCTCGCCTTCTATGGCGAGATGGTGATGGATCGCGACAACCAACCCGTCCCCGCGAGCCTGCTCCTCGATGTTCTCGACGGCGCCGGCATAGCTCCAGCGACCACCAGGGCCACGCTCAATCGCATGGCGCACAGGTCCATGCTCACGCGCGTGCGCACGGGGCGCGCCATCGCCTACGGCCTCACCAAGGAGGGCTCCGAGGTACTGCGGGAAGCCGGCATGCGCGTCAACCGGCCGCGACCTTTTGACCCCCAAGGCAGCGGTTGGACGCTCGTGACGTTCAGCGTGCCGGAGGGGCAGCGTCAGCTTCGCCACCGGCTGCGTGCCACGCTCACGTGGGCGGGCTTTGCACCGCTGCGCGACGGCCTGTGGGTGGCACCTGGAGAGGTTGACCTGAGCGCTGCGCTGCACCCATTGGCACGCGAGTTGCCGGAAGGCACCCTGACAGGCTTCTTGGCGCGCGAGGCGCCCAATTTTGCCATGGGCGCCAACGTTGAATCTGCGTGGCAGTTAGGTGACATCCGCGCCGCGCACTTGGCGTTCGCGGAGGATTGGCGGGAGGCACCTGCGCCGGCTGGCGCCACGCCGGCTTTGACGGCGCGAACGGCACTCGTTGCCGACTGGCTGGCACTGCTGCGCACGGATCCCGGGCTTCCCAGCGGCTATTTGGGGGCGGACTGGCCGTCCGACGCCTCCACGGCCATCTATCGCTCTCGCCACACCGAGCTCGCCGCGGATTCGGAGCAGGAGCTTCTGGCGGGTATGCCCTAAAGCGAACCCTCCGCGAGCCGCTTGCGCAACGCCTGCTTCTTGATTTTCCCCGTGGCTGTGCGTGGCAGTTGGTCCACTATGACTAGCCCCTTGGGAATCTTGTATTTGGCGACACGGTCGCGCAGCGACTCCTGCAGCTCCTCGAGCTCGAGTTGCGCGCCCTCGCCGAGCGTCACGACCGCCCACGGCACCTCGCCCCAGCGCGCATCGGCACGGCCCACAACGGCCACCGCTTCCACGGCGGGCAGCTGTTCGATGAGCGCCTCCACCTCCACGGGGTAGATGTTCTCGCCGCCCGAGATGATGAGGTCCTTCACCCTGCCCTCGATGTAGAGAAAGCCCTCATCGTCCACGTAGCCAAGGTCGCCGGTCTTGAACCATCCGTCCTCGGTGAATGCCACGGCATTTGCCTCAGGCAGGCCAAGGTATCCGCTGAAGACGTTGGGACCCGTCACCTCGATCTCGCCAATCACGGTGGGCGCCACTTCCCTGCCCCGCTTGTCCACAATGCGGAACCGCGTGAAGAAATGTGCGAGCCCAACGCTGCCCAGCTTGTCGAGGCTCTTGTCGGGCGACAATGCTGACACGCTCGGCGCCGCCTCCGTCATGCCGTATCCCTGGGAGAAGTGCAGGCCGCGCCGCTCGAAGGCCTCGATGAGGTGCAGGGGGGCGGGAGAGCCGCCGCACGTGAGCTTGCTGAGCGAAGAGATGTCCGTGGCTTCCCACTGCGGATGGTTTGCCATCATCTCAAAGGTGGTTGGCACCCCGCTGAGCATCGTCACATGATTCTTCTCGATGAGCTCTAGCGCGCGGCCAGCCTCAAAGCCGCGCTCCAGCACAATCGTTGCGCCCTTCATGAGAATGGGCAGGGCGCCCATCCCAAGCGAGGCAACGTGGAACAGCGGCGAGATCATGAGCGCAACATCGGCCCGGACAACGTCGTAATCAATGATGCAGTTGAGCGCCACCCACGTGAGGTTGCGGTGGGAGAGCACCGCACCTTTTGCAAGCCCCGTAGTGCCCGACGTGTAGATCACCACCACTGGATCGTCCAGTTTTACTGGGGTAGCCGGGGCAACGGGATTCACCGCTTGCGCCAGTTGCGCGAGTGTCACCACGTCTGCGTTTGGCCACTCGGCAATGGCCGAATCGATGGCACCGGTTGCCGCCTCATCGCGAATGAGCACTCGCGCCTCGCAGTCGGTGAGCACGTGCACAATCTCGGGACCGGCGAGGCGAGTGTTGACGGGCACAAAGACCGCGCCGAGTGAGGCGCACGCAAAGAGTGTTGCGATGAATGAGGGACTGTTGCCGCCAAAGTAGGCCACCCGGTCCCCCGCGCCAATCCCGCGCGCGGACAGGAGACCAGCTATGGCGCCCGAACGATCAGCGAGTTGAGCGTAGGTCCATTCCTCGTCGCCAAAAATGATGGCGATCGCTTGCGGCGACCTCGCACGCCGGCGAGCAAGCCAGGTGCCGAGTCCCTCGTCATCAACCATCGTCGTCACTTCCAGAAGTGGGGATCAGGCTTGACCGTAGAAGCGGTAGAGGCCGCGAGCCACCAGAGCGGGCCGCTCCGCTCCCTCGATCTCGATGGTCTGGTCAACTACCAGCTGGTAGCCGCCCTTGACCTCTTCCACCTGGGCGATGACGGCGTTCATCCGCACGCGCGCACCAACGGCTACGGGTGAGATGAAGCGCACCTTATCGAGTCCGTAGTTGACCTTGACCCCAACACCTTCGACGTCAAGTAGCTCCGTCCAGAACTTCACCGCAAGGGACAGCGTGAGGAAGCCGTGGGCTACGGGCGTGCCGAATGGGCCGTCCTTTGCGCGCTCGGGGTCCGTGTGAATCCACTGGTGGTCGTCCGTAGCGTCGGCAAAGGTATTGATGCGGTCCTGAGTGATCTCGAGCCACGAGCTCCAGCCCAGGTCGGTTCCGGCCATCGTAGGGATGTCGGCGAAGGTCACAGAAGTCATCGAAGGGTCCTTTTCCATTAGGGGGTGGTGAGCCCAAGCAAGCGCACGGCGTTGTGGAGCAGAATGCCCTGCATGACTTCCGGCTTAAGTGCCGTGGCGGCCGCGTCCGCGAGCCAACGATCGGGAGTCAAGAGGGGAAAATCCGTGGCAAACAGCACGCGATCGCGCAGCAGCGAGTTGGCGTAACGGACAAGCTCGGAGGGGAAGTACTTAGGACTCCAGCCGGAGAGGTCTATCCATACGTTTGTCTTGTGCACGGCGATCGACAGCGCCTCGTCTTGCCACGGCACCGAGGGATGCGCCATCACCATCTGCAGTTCAGGGAAGTCTGCGGCAACGCCGTCCAGGAAAATGGGCCGTGACAGGCCGAGCCTCAGTCCGTGGCCGCCGGGCATCCCGGCTCCGATTCCCGTCTGGCCCGTGTGGAAGAGGGCTACGACGCCGGCATCGCGAATGGCGCCGTACACGGGATACCACCGTTCGTCGCTGGGATCGAAGCCTTGCACCGTGGGGTGGAACTTGAATCCACGCACCCCCCAGTCCTCAACGAGACGGTGCACCCGGTCTACGGCATCTGGCCGTTGCGGGTCAACGGAGCCAAACGGGATCAGTACATCCGCATTGTGCGCGGCGCCTGTTGCGATGTCTTCGTTCGAGAGCGGCGGTTGGCCCAAGTTGTGCTCGGCGTCAACGGTGAACACCACGGCAGCCATGGACCGCTCGCGGTAATACTGCGCAATGGAGTCCACGTCCGGACGCGCACCATCGGTGCGGAAGTACTTGGCGGCCGCCGCAGCCAGGTCATCGGGCAACGCGCTGTGGCCGTGGCCGTCCATCTCGATGTGGACGTGCGTATCGATGGCCTTGAGTGCGGCAACGTCGAGGGACGGTTCGTAGCGCATGATGCTGGCTGTCAGTTTCCAGAACGGTCAAACTCCGGCGGAAGCGGAGGGAACTTCTCCCCCACCGTCTCCCACTTGCCCGCAACCTCGTCGTCGAGCCGTGCGGCAACGTCTTCTGCGCTCCACCCGCCCTCGGCATACGCGGTGACTGACGCCGTGGGATGTGTCCATAGCTGCAGGCGATCGCCGCCCACGCCAAAGACCTGGCCCGTGATCGAAGCCGCCGCGTCAGAGGCGAGGTAGGCGACAATCCCGCCAACGTCGTCCACCGTGCCAAAGCCCAAATCGTGACGGAAGAAAGACGGCATGGCCTCACCAGCGTCGGCCGCTTCTACTGCTGCCGCGAAGTACGGCACTGTGGCCGTCATGGCGGTGGCCGCAACCGGCACCACGGCGTTGGCGGTGATGCCTGCTCGGGCGAGTTCCAGCGCCCAAGTGCGCACCATGCCAACGATGCCGGCCTTTGCCGCGGAGTAGTTGGTCTGGCCAAAGGTGCCGCGCTGGCCCGTGGGCGAGCCGATGCAAATCACGCGGCCGCCCTCGCCCTGCTCGCGCATCTGGATGACGGCCTCACGCACCGTGGTGAAGGTGCCGCGGAGGTGGACGTTGACCACGGTGTCGAAGTCGTCGTCGGACATCTTCCACAACACGGTGTCGCGCAAGACCCCAGCGTTCGTCACAACGATGTCCAGCCGCCCAAAAGAGTCAACGGCGGTGCGCACCAGTTCTTGGGCGGTTGAGGTTGGCCCAACCGGAGCGACTACCGTGGCGACTTTGGCGCCCGCGGCCTCGAGGAGTGCGGTTGCCTGAGCGGCCGCGTCTTCATCGACGTCGTTGATCACGACGCTGGCTCCGTGCCGCGCGAGCTCTTGCGCGTAGGCGAGGCCGAGGCCACGGCCAGATCCGGTAACGACGGCGACCTTGCCGGCAAGTAACATCTGGCGCTCCTTTGCGATCTGTGACTCATTACATCGTAAAACACTTGAAATTGTCAATCATTTAAGGTCACCACTAACTGCGCTACCATCGTCCCATGGCTGGGCCAGAACGTGACGACGGCAGGCCGCCCGCGATGGAGCGATTGCTTGATGGTTCGCTCAGCGAGGCGCCGAGTTTTCTGCTCGCGCGCGCCAATGCCCGCTCGCTCGCTCAGGGCAACGCCGCGCTCGTGCCCCTCAAGCTCAAAGTGCGCTCCTATGCGGTGCTGGCGCTCGCGTGCGGACCCGAGCGTCCGTCACAGAAGGAGCTTGCCCAGTTCTTGCGACTGGACCCCAGCCAGGTGGTTGCGCTCGTTGACGATTTGGAAGCACAAGGCCTGGTAGAGCGCACAACCGATCAGGCTGATCGCCGCACCAAAGTAGTTGTTGCCACGGACATTGGGCGCGAACGGGAGCGCGAGGCGCGCGCCGCGCTCGACGAAGCCGACACCATCGTGTTCCGCTCGCTCACCGCTGCCGAACGTGCGGCGCTCGCGGCGTTGTTGCGGTCCGTGGCGCTCGACGACTGAGCCCCAACGCTAGATGCCGTCCACGGCGAACGGCCACCCGGTGTAGCCCTCGGCGAGGAAGCGCCTGCCGGACTCGGATTCAACAACGGAACGCAGCTCCCCCAATTGGCGGCGACGGTCAAAATTTGTGGCCGTTGGCGCAACGTGCAGCATCTCCGTCATCCACCATGAGAAGTGCTGCGCCTTCCACACGCGCCGCGAAACCGCGTCTTCAAAGCCGTCGATGAGGCGAGCATCTCCCTCTCTCAGGAGTGCGCGCAGGGCCTTCGCCAGAATCACTACGTCGGCCACCGCGAGGTTCATCCCTTTGGCGCCCGTGGGCGGAACGGTGTGGGCGGCGTCGCCAACGATCGCGAGCCGCTCCTTGTGCATGGAACTCGCCACAAAGCTGCGGAAGCGCAGCACGTCCCGCTGGAAAATGTGGCCACGTTGCAGCTCAGTACCCGGAACCCTGCGCTGCAAAATGTCCCACAGCTGCTCTTCGCTGTACGCGCTCGTGTCGTCCTCCGGATCGCACTGGAAGTACATGCGCTGCACTGTCTCGCTGCGGCGACTGATGAGCGCAAAGCCGTCGTCAGAGTTGCTGTAGATGAGCTCGTGGGAGCTGGGCGGCGCCTCGCACAGCACGCCGAACCACGCGAACGGGTACTCCTTGAAGAAGCCGCTGGTGTGTGAGCCCGTGATGGCTTCGCGCACGGCGGAGCGGGAGCCGTCGGCACCCACCACAAAGTCCGCATCGATCTGGAACTCCCGGCCGTCCGCGTCCTCGCACAGCACCCACGCACCGTTGCCATTTGATTGCGCCCGCACGCCACGCGTGGAGAAGCGCAAGTCTTGCCCGGCATCCAGCCGTGCCGCGATGAGGTCCTTGAGCACCTCATGTTGCGGGTAGAGCCACACCGCCCGGCCCGTGAGCTCCGCAAAGTCGATGCGATGGTTCTCCTGGGCAAAGCGCAGGTTGACGCCGTTGTGCCGCTCCCCCGTGGTGAGCACACGCGATCCCGCCACGTGGTTGGCGAGCAGGTCAACGGTGCTGTGTTCCAGGATGCCCGCGCGAATGGTGGTCTCGATCTCGCCGCGCGTGCGGTCATCCACCACGATGGACTCAATCCCATAGGAATCGAGCAGATGCGCGAGGATGAGGCCCGCGGGCCCGGCGCCCACAATTGCCACTTGAGTTCGTTGAGTCGTCATTGTCTCCTCCTGGCCAGCAAACCACTCGCTGCGGCGTGCCACCGTTCAGAGTGTCCGTGGTGGGCACAAGAAGCGCCTCGCGCAATCCCATTCAATGAGAAGCAGGGAGGAGTTCAGTCTTGGGGCTCGGCGAGCGCGAGCCCAATGCCCTCCGCGGCCGCCACCAGCAGCGAAACCACGCGCGCCGTGCGCGGATCGTCTCGCGGAAGCACCATCGACAACGCGGCAACAACGCGGCCCCGGTGACGCACGGGCACCGCCACCCCGGTCGACACTTCAGACACGTAGCCCGGCGCAATGACGTACCCCTGCGAGCGCACGGTCGCGAGCAGTTCACCTATGCGCTCGGGGCTCACGATGGTGTGCGGTGTGAGCCGCGGCAATGGGGCGGCCAGCACTCGCTGCACCACCTCGGGCGTGGCGTAGGCGAGCAATACCAGGCCTGACGACGATGCGTGCAGCGGCAAACGTCCCGCAACGCGCGCAACATTCAGTCCCGCGCGAGGATCTGACAGCCGCTCGATGAACAGCGCCTCGCCATCCTCGAGCACCGCTAGCTGTGTGTGCTCGCGAATGGCACCTTGCGCGTGCGCCATGTAGGGCCGCGCGGCCTCGCGCAATCGCAAGGCGCGCGAGCCTCGGTGAGCGAGCTCCCACATCTTCATGCCAAGACTCACGCGACCCAGCACGTCCCGCTCCAGCAGTCCAACGGACACCAGATCCTCGACCATGCGGTGAGCCGTTGAGGTGGGCAATCCAGCTTGCCGCCCTATCTCGGTAGGGGTCTGCATGGTGCGTTCCTCTGAGAACGTGTTGAGCACGCGCACAATGCGCTCCGCCACGGATTCGCCAGAGCGTGAGTTGGCCACGGAACCTCCTGCGTTGAGCGCCGTCCGGCTGTTGAGAAAGCACGTACTGCGCTCCCATTCAATGAGAATACTGCCATTCAACTGGCCGTAACGATGCCACACTGGCCCCGTTAAGGCTCTGGGAGGAGGCGCGTTGACGCACGGTCAGGCAGCGGCACCGGTGGACCGCCAAACGGGTAGCGCCACCCAAGACCAAATCACGGCAGAGATCATCGCGAGCCACGCAGAGCAAGAGCGGGCGCTGGCCGAGCAAGCATCGACCGAGGGCCGCGAGCCCGCGCTCACCACGCTCGACTTTGCCCCCTACCGGTCAAGCATCCTGCGTCACCCAACCAAGAACCCCAAGCTCGTGGACCCCGAGACCATCGAGCTCTACTCCCCCGCCTTTGGCGAGCGAGACGTGGCTCCGATCGAAGCCGATCTCACCGCCCAGCACAACGGTGAACCCCAAGGCGAGAAAATCACCGTCAGCGGCCGGCTGCTCGATACCCGAGGCCGCCCCATCCCCAGCCAGCTCATCGAGATTTGGCAAGCCAATGCGTCGGGCCGCTACATCCACCAACGCGATCAGCACCCCGCCCCGCTCGATCCCCACTTCACCGGGGCCGGCCGGGCCATCACCGGCGCGAGCGGCGAGTATTCCTTCACGACCATCAAGCCGGGCCCGTACCCGTGGCGCAATCATCAGAATGCCTGGCGGCCCGCCCACATCCACTTTTCCGTGTTCGGGCGCGCCTTCACCCAGCGGCTCGTCACGCAGATGTACTTCCCTGGCGACCCGCTGTTCGCCCTGGATCCCATCTACAACTCGATTCGCAACCAGGCGGATCGCGACCGGCTCCTGAGCCGCTACGACCACGATGCCAACGTGCCGGAGGTGTCGCGCGCGCTGCTCTTTGACATTGTTGTGGACGGCCCCGATTCCACGTGGTTTGAGGACCCCTCATGACGAGCACAAATGAAACTCGCCTGGCAGCGACACCCGGCCAGACCGTCGGCCCGTTTTTTCATTTTGGCCTCAACTACGTGGGCATGAATCACGTGGTTGCGCCCGGCTCTGCGGGCGCCGTGCGGCTCAGCGGCATCATTCGCGACGGCGCGGGC
>CAYMRO010000081.1:0-8694 GCA_964392875.1 uncultured Demequinaceae bacterium | reverse complement strand
GGCCCCAACGGCGCGGGCAAGTCCACCACTGTGGAGATTCTCGAGGGTTTCAGGAAGCGCACGGGGGGCGACGTGAGCGTCCTTGGCCAAGACCCCGCCACCCCAACTCGCGAGTGGCGCGAGCGCCTGGGGATCATGCTGCAGACAACGTCGGAGCAACTTGCGCTCACTCCTCGCGAGGCGATTACACACATGGGCCGCCTCTACCCTTCCCCGCGGGACACGGATGCACTGCTCGCCGCCGTGGGTCTGGACGACCACGCCGACTCCAAGCCGCGTACGCTTTCTGGGGGCATGCGCCGCCGCCTCGATGTGGCACTCGCCGTGGTTGGCAACCCCGAGCTGGTGTTCCTCGACGAACCAACCACGGGCTTTGACCCAGAGGCGCGCCGCCAGTTCTGGGGGCTCATCGAGTCGCTCAGGCAGGACGGTACAACGATCGTTCTCACCACGCATTACCTCGACGAGGCGGAGCATCTTGCCGACCGCATCGCGATCATCTCCGACGGCCAACTCACCGCGCTCGGCACCCCCGCGAGCCTGCGGGCAAGGGCGACCGACGCTGTGGTGACGTGGCAGGACAACGGCGTCCAGCGTCGGGAAGTGACAGCAACGCCAACCGCACTGTTGCGCGAACTGCTCGCCGGGACTACCGGTGAGATCGCGGAACTCAGCGTCACCAAACCCTCGCTCGAAGATGTCTACTTCCAGATCATCGGGGGTGAAGAGTGAAGCGGCCAGGCTGGTGGTTCTTGGCACGCGACCGCGGCGCCGTAGAGATCAAGGAATTCATGCGCTCACGCGAGCAGATGATCTTCATCTTTGCTTTCCCCGTGATGCTCCTGGTGCTGTTTGGCGCGATCTTTGGCGGTACGGATGTCACCGAGGGCGTGAGCTTTGGGCAGTACTTCCTTGCGGGCATGATTGCGAGCGGCATCATGAACACTGGCTTCCAGTCGCTCGCGCTGGGGATCGCCTCTGATCGCGACACGGACGTACTCAAGCGACTTCATGGCACGCCCCTGCCACCCACCGCCTTCTTTGCGGGAAAGTTCATGCAGGTGCTGTTTGTGTCCGTGGTGCAGATAGTGATTCTGATTGCCGTTGGCGTGGCCGCTTACGGCGTCAATCTGCCAACAACCTGGACCGCGTGGGGCACGTTCGCATGGGTGTTCCTGTTGGGCACGGCCGCATCGGTTGCGCTGGGCATAGGCATGAGTTCGGCGCTGCGCAATGCGCGGGCGGGCTCCGCGATCCTCACCCCGGTGGTGCTGTTCTTGCAGTTCATCTCCGGTGTGTTCATCGTCTACACGCAAGTGCCCACGTTCCTTCAGCACGTGGCCTCGGTCTTCCCTCTCAAGTGGCTCGCGCAGGGCATGCGTTCAGTGTTCCTGCCAGCGGAGTTCGAGACAGCGGAGGCGACCGGGAGTTGGCAGCATGGCGCTACCGCCATCATCTTGACCGTGTGGTTAATCGCGGGCACCCTTTGGGCGGTGCGCACCTTCCGGTGGCAACGACCCGAAGACCGCTGAATACACCTCACGTAGGCTCACACCATGACGCAAATGGGGGAAGAAATGGGGGCCTTCCCCCATGTCCAACCCGTCCCGGCATCGGCCACACTGAACTCACCGATTACTCAGGAGAATGAAATGACGGCAACACCCACCACCGAGATCGCCGCCAGCATGCGCGGCGGCTATAAGGACTACGGGCACGGCGACGCCGCTGTACGCGCCCTTAACGGTGTAAATGTGGATATCGCCAAGGGTGAATTCACGGCAATCATGGGGCCCTCCGGTTCCGGCAAGTCCACCTTGCTGCATACCTTGGCAGGCCTTGACCGGCTCACCGCTGGGGAATCCACCATCGCCGGCATCGTCATCACGTCGCTCAGCGAGGCGCAGGTCACCCAGGTGCGCCGCGACACGCTGGGCTTTGTTTTCCAGTCGTTCAACCTAATCCCGTCGCTCACGGCACGCGAGAACATCACGCTGCCGCTCGACATTGCGGGCACCAAGGCGGATCCCGCGTGGTTCGACGAGATCATCACCATTCTTGGACTTGGTGATCGCCTTAAGCATCTCCCCGCCGAGCTTTCCGGTGGGCAGCAGCAGCGCGTGGCCGTTGCCCGTGCCCTTGTCTCACGCCCTGCGATCATCTTTGCCGACGAGCCATCCGGAAACCTGGATTCCAAGTCTGGCGCCGAGCTATTGACGTTCATGAAGCGCGCGGTAAAGGAGTTTGGCCAAACCATCGTGATGGTCACGCACGATCCCACGGCGGCGTCCTACGCGGACCGGATCCTGTTCCTCGAAGACGGCCACTTTGTGGACGAGATGCGCGAGCCCACCGCGGAGCGCGTGCTTGACCGCATGAAGCAGATGGGCCACTAACAGGATGTTCCGGCTCGCAGTCAAGTCCGTCAAACACAACCCCAAGCGCCTCATTCTCACCGCGATCGCGGTGGCCCTTGGCGTATCGCTGGTTGCGGCAACGTTCACGTTCACCAATTCGCTTTCGAGCGGATTTCACGCGCTCTTCTCAGAGATTTACGCTGGCACAGACGTCATCGTCGAAGCCGACCCTGACGCGGCATCCGAGCCGGATCCGAACTCCCAGTTCCAAGGTACGGATGCGATCCTCAGCCCAGAGGACGTAGCTGCCGTCAGTGCGATCGACGGCGTGGCCGTCGCGGGTGGCTCCCTGCAGGTCAACGGCACCGTCCTGCCTAAAGACAGCGGCACCAATTCCGGATTCGGTGGCGGTGGCGCCCCCTCGCAGATCTTCAATTGGTCGGACGAGCCGCGCCTGAGCAATTCGACCATCGTGGAGGGCCGCGCCCTCCAATCTGACGGCGAGATTCTTCTCGATATCGATTCCCTGAGCAAGCTTGATTATGCGATTGGCGACACCGTCACCATCGCTACGGACCTGGGGACCAAAGACTTCACGCTCGTTGGCACCATCCGGTTTGGTGAAAACAACTCGCTCCAGGGCGCAACCCTGGCGTTTGTCTCCGACGCGGCAGCCCACACCATGGCTGACACACCCAATTACCAGTCCATTGCGGTCATCGCAGACGACGGCGTGAGCCCAGCCAGCTTGATTGTCCCCATCACCGAGGTGATCCCCAACGGCACCAGGGCAATCACGGGCGAGGAGAAGGCGAACGAGCAAAGCGACTCGCTGGATTCAATCCTGTCCTACATCAATATTTTCGCGATCGCCTTTGCGCTGATTTCGCTGTTCGTTGGCGCGTACATCATCGTCAACACGTTCCGCATCATCGTCACGCAGCGCACCAGGGAGTTTGGCCTGCTGCGGGCAATCGGGGCCACGGGCAAACAGATTCGCCGCATGATCCTGCTCGAGGCCCTGGTAGTTGCGCTCGTCGCGTCAACAATTGGCATCATCGCCGGTTACCTCCTGGCGCTCGCCGCAACCAGCCTGCTCGGTTTGGTCATCGGCGACGTCTTCGGCGCGCTGACCCTGCCACTTACGGCGGTGGGATGGAGTTATGCGCTGGGCCTGCTCGTCACCTTGGGCGCCGCAATTGTGCCTGCTATTCACGCGTCAAACATCTCGCCCATGGCCGCGCTTCGTGAGGCCGCCACCGAGTCAAAGAAGCCCCTTGGCCGACGCAATGTGGTTGGCAGCGCGATGTTCCTGCTGGGACTCGTCTCCGTGTTCGTTGGCCTCTACGCCTCGCTCGAGAAGCCGTTCATTTACGTGGGTGTTGGAGCTGTGCTGCTGATCCTCGGCACCACGCTGCTCGCGGCTCAAGTGCTGGTTCCCCTTGCCTACGCATTGCGCGGTGCGCTCACGACTATGTTCCGCATCGATGGCAAGCTCGCCGCCAACAACATCAGGCGCGAGCCTCGCCGCTCCGCCAATACGGCGGCCGCCCTCATGATCGGTGTGATGCTGCTCGCGCTGACTGCCACGTTCACCGAGTCCCTCAAGTCAGTGATCACCAGCGAATTCCAGGCCATCACGGCCCAGTTCATTGTGGTGGGCAGCCAGGGTGATGTGCCACAAGCCGCGATGGACGAGATCGCTGAAGTGGACGGCGTCAAGAGTGTGATTCGCCTCGCAACGAACGACGTTGAGCTTGTGGACACCACGGGCACAATCAACGACCCTGACGGCACGGCGCCCACCGAATTTGACGCCAGTTCCGCCGATGCCGACACCGTGGACCAAGGCTTCAACTTCCACACGGATCCCGCGTTCAGCGAGATCGGCGATGGCGTGTTCATTGGCACCGACCTTCAGGCACTTGGCCTCAAGGTTGGCGACAGCGTCACGCTCAAGGGCGACGCAAGCACCCAGGATCTGAAGATCACCGGTGTCTATAAGGACGACGACTCACCGGGATTCTTCATGGACTGGAGCACGGCCACTGACCTGTTCAGCGAGGTCCCCATCCAGCAGGGTCTTGTGGTTCTCAACGACGGCGTAGACGTGGATGCCACGCAGCAGGTCATCGAGGACACGCTCCACGATGACTACCCTCTAGTGATTCTGCAGCAGCCGAGCGAGCTGGTTCAGATCGTCAACCAGATCATCAACATGATCCTTGGCTTCATCTCCGCGCTCTTGCTCACCGCCCTGCTCATCGCGCTCCTGGGAGTGGCCAACACGCTGCTGCTGTCGGTGACCGAACGCACCCGCGAGATTGGGCTGCTACGAGCCGTTGGCCTCAAGAAGTCGTCGATCTGGCGCATGATCACCATCGAATCCATGGTGATGGCGCTCTTCGGCACGGTGCTGGGCATGATCCTCGGCGTGGGCCTTGGTTCCGCGCTGGTGCTGTCGCTTAAAGACCAGGGCTTCGACGGCGTGGCGATCCCGTGGGTCGCGCTCGTCATCTACACGGTGCTTGCCGCAATTGCGGGCGTGTTGGCCGCTATCTGGCCGGCGTGGCGTGCGTCGCGGCTGGACATCCTGCAGGCGATCGCCGCCGACGGCTAGCCGGAGTCAGGCCCCCACAATCAGGGGTTCGGGGGTGAGGAAAATGCCCGACGCGTTCCTCACCCCTACCTGGATGTGACGCGCGAGCTCGCGCAGTTCCGCGGACGTGGCACCGCCCGTGTTGGTGAGCGCGAGCGAGTGCTTTGACGACAGCGCCGCGCGGGAGCCCGGAAGTGCAAAACCCTTGGAAAAACCCGCGTGCTCAATCAGCCAGGCTGCGCTAGTTTTCACCTGATTGCCCCACGCGTACTGGGGGGCGCCTTGCGGCAACCGGGCGGCTTGCTCCTCAGTAAGTACGGGATTGGTGAAGAACGAGCCGGCACTCCAGGTGTCGTGGTCGGCAGGGTCCAGCACCATGCCTTTGGAGCCGCGCAGCGCGAGCACCGCATCTCGAACGTCCGCCGTAGGTGCCCTCTCGCCCAACTCAATACCCAAAGCGGTGGCGAGCTGTTGGTACTTCACCGGCCCCGAGCGCGTGCCAAACCGCATCTGAACCGTCATGTCGAGCACTACGTACCGCGGCGTCGGGCCATAGGGCGCTACCAGCGAGCGCTTCAAGACGGACGTCCGGTACCCAAATCCCAACTCGACTGCCATGAGGGTGCGCACCGCTCCTCGCTCGCGATCCCACGTGCGGACCGAGGCGAAGGTCTCCGCGAGCTCTGCTCCATACGCACCAATGTTCTGCACGGGCGCGGCGCCAACGGAGCCGGGGATGCCGCTCAGCGCCTCAAGTCCCAGCCAGCCATCCGTCACCGCGCGCGCCACAAGTTCATCCCATGGCGTCCCTGCCGTGGCGGTGACGGAGACTCCACCACACATGCCGTCGTCCTGCACGCGAATTTGGGAACGAGTGTCCCGCAGCACCAGGCCGTCAAAACCCTCGTCGCCAACCAGCAGGTTGGAGCCACCGCCGATCACGAGCAAAGGCGTGGCGCTGGCATCGGCCGCGCGAATCGCGTCAATGAATTCCGCCTCGCTAGCCGCCTCCTGAAACTGAGCGGCGGGGCCGCCAACGCGCAGCGTTGTGAGTTGGGCCAGGGTGGTCATGAAGCCAGGTTAGCGGGGCTCGTCAAACTCGTCGGGCACGCCGTTGCCATCGGCATCCTCTTCAAAGCGCAGTTCGTCGCCAGTGATGGCCGACGGCCCACTCACCGTTCGCGCGAGTGCCTGGTGGGAGCGGAAGAGCGGGCCCTCCGTGCGCACGGCGCGCGCAATGACAAACGACAGCACGGCGGCGGCGCAAGCGATGGTGAGGGCCTTGCGCAGTTCGATGACATCGCCAAGGTGCCCGATGATCTGCGGCATGATGAGGCCCGCAACAGTGGCAAATGAGGACACCGCGGCAACGCGTGCCGCGGACTTGCGGGGATCGTCCGATGCCGCGGAGAAACCGATTGGGACGCCGAGCCCTGCACCAAGCCCCCACAGCACCATCGCCACCGGGACGGCCCAGAACACGGGGGTGAACGCGAAGATGAGCACACCAACAAAGACGAGCCCCGCTGAGACGCGAAGCGACACCACGCGGCCCACTCGCCCAATGATGTGCGCGCCAAACCCGCGCGTGGTGACCATCGCCACCACAAAGACCCAGTAGGCGATGTCCCCCATCGCCTCCGTGGTGTCGAAGCCCTGCACCACGGCCAGCGCGGACCATTGCGCGGCCGCGCCCTCGATGGTGGAGGCGGCGAACACGATGAGACCGATGAGCACAACGCGTCGCTCCCGGTACTCGTCGCGCGCGGTCTTGAAGGGGCCGCCAAAACCGCCGCGAGCGCCCTCCGGGTGGGGCGCTCCAAAGACCACGGCGAGCGGAATGACCATGAGCCGCACCACTGTGAGAACTAGCGCCACCGCCGCGAAGTGGATAGCCGGAGACACACCAAGGTGCGACAGCAGCGCGCCCACCGCGAGCCCCATCGCCATGCCCACTGAGAAGGAGGCGTGGAAGTGGGGCATCACCGCGCGGCGCATCCAGCGCTCAACGTTCGCGGCCTCCGCGTTCATGGAGACGTTTGTGAACGCAAACCCAAAGGACACAAAGAACTGGCCAATGGCGAACCACAGCTGCGAGCCCACCGCAGTGGACCACGCAACCACGAGGAAGGCGGCGAGGTAGATGAAGGAGGTCCACCACAACACCGCTTTGGTGCCAAAGCGCGCCACCGCCCAACCGGTGACGGTGAGCGCAACGAGGGCGCCCATCGCGCCCGCGAGCATGAGCAGCGCGAGCCGGCCCGTGGTGACGTCCAGCAAGGAGGTCACGCTGGGGATGCGCGAGACGTAAGTCGCGAGGAACACTCCCATGAGCCAGAAGAGCGATAAAACGCCCAGCCGAGCGCGGTAGGTGCGCGCAGCATCGGGCTCGGTAAAGGCGGTGGCGCTCACGTGTACATTCTGGCGCACGTTGGCCACTCCCTGACCATCTGGTAAGAAGATTGGTCGAAAAATTCCAAACGTTTCGACGCCGCGACACCTTGCCACTACGCTTAGCCCAACGTTGAGTTCAAAGGGGTAGGGACGTGGCGAAAGTCAAGAAGCCAACCATGGCTGATGTCGCAGCACGCGCTGGCGTCTCGCTGTCCACCGTGTCGCTGACGTATTCGGGCGCCGGGCCCATCTCCGCGGACACCAAGGCGCGCGTGGAGCGCGCAGCCGAGGAGTTGGGGTACGGCGGGCCATCGCCGCAAGGACGCGCGCTGCGCTCCGGGAAATCCGGCATCGTGGGCGTTGTCATCCACGAAAAATTCGCGCGCTCCTTCCGCGACCCGCTCAACCTGCGCATCCTCGACAGCCTCATCGCCGATTTTGGGGCAATGGGCGTTGGCGTGCTGCTCATCCCCCAGCCCACTGGCGAGGCCGGAGAGCGCACGCTGCTCAGCACCGCGGCCATGGACGCGGTGGTGGTGCTGCGCGTTCGCGACCACGACGAGCCCGCGCTCGAGATCGCGCGGCGGCGTGACATCCCCTTGGTTGTCATGGAGGGTCCCGCACCAGAGGGCGCGGGCACGCTAGACATCGACGACACCGACGCCACCGTGCGGCTCATCAGCCACTTGCGCGAGTTGGGCCACCATCGGATCGCCACCGTGACTCTTCCCTTTGGCGCCGAGGCGGAAACGCGCATCATCACGCGCGAGGAGACCGCGCGCGCCGCGTGGACGCCCATCCACCACCGCCTTGACGCCTTTGAGCTTGCGGGAATTGAACCCTGCGTCATCGTTGA
The DNA here is from genome assembly GCA_964392875.1 of uncultured Demequinaceae bacterium. Classification (GTDB taxonomy): domain Bacteria; phylum Actinomycetota; class Actinomycetes; order Actinomycetales; family Demequinaceae; genus Demequina. Next base: position 488 of record CAYMRO010000081.1, on the reverse strand, counting down.
AGCGAACGCGTCTGAGGTAGAGGCTGGCATCGCAGCCGGGCACCTCGCGCTCGCTCACTCTTCGCGACCAACGGCCGTGGTCTGCCAGTCCGACCTCCTCGCCGGCGGAGTCATCCTCGCCGCCCGTGAGCAGGGGCTCTCGGTGCCGGAAGATCTGTCCGTCACGGGCTTTGACGGACTCGATTTGCCGTGGGTGGCGCCTCACGAGGTGACCACCATGAAGCAAGACGGCACCGCCAAGGGCCACGTCCTCGCCTCCGAGGTGAAGGCGCTGCTCGAGGGCCGCGCGCCCGAGCGCGTGCTCATGCCGCTCGAGTTCCGCCGCGGCAACACCACCGCAGAAGCGCGCGACTAGGCGGCGTTCCGCGCCTGTTGTCAGCCGCACCTCGTGGTTGAGCGCGGCGACCCTTTTGCGCGCCGCGCGCGCCGCATCGTCGCTCTGCGCTACCCCCGCCGCCAGCTTGTCGTCGCGGTCACGAGGGACTGCC
>CAYMRO010000080.1:5177-8797 GCA_964392875.1 uncultured Demequinaceae bacterium | reverse complement strand
CGCCCCTCCACGATGAGCACGTTGCACTGGGCGCCACGCTCGCTGATTTTGCGGGTTGGGAGATGCCCGTGCGCTACACGGGAGACATCGCTGAGCACAACGCGGTCCGCACTTCAGCGGGCCTTTTTGATTTGTCCCACATGGGGGAGATCACGGTGCGCGGCGCTGACGCCGTGGCGTTCCTCGAGTACGCCCTCGTTGGGCGCATGGGTGCTGTTGGCTTGTGGCGCGCCAAGTACACGATGTTGTGCGCGCCGGATGGCGGAGTGATCGACGATCTGGTGGTCTATCGCCGCGATTGGGACCACTTTGTCATCGTTGCCAACGCGTCCAACAAGGACACCGTGCTGGGGGAATTGCGGGATCGCGCCGCCGGGTTCCAGGTGACTGTCGCGGACGAATCGCTGGCGATTGCGCTCATCGCCGTCCAGGGACCGCGTTCCGAGGCGATTGTCACCGCGATGATTTCCCGCGACGCGGACAACATTGGGCCGCTGCCCTATTACGCCGCCACCAACGTGGTGCTGCAAGGTGACATTCATGCGTTCGTTGCCCGCACCGGTTACACGGGCGAGGATGGGTTTGAGCTGTTTGTTGGGGCGGACGAGGCGGTAGAGGTGTGGCGGCTCGCGCTCGCGGTTGGTGGGGACGCGCTCACGCCGTGCGGGCTGTCCTCGCGTGACACGTTGCGCCTTGAGGCTGGCATGCCGCTCTACGGGCAAGAACTCACGCGCGAGACCACGCCCTTTGCCGCCGGGCTTGGACGCGTCATTGCGTTTGGGACGGACGCCAACCCGCGTGGCGACTTTGTGGGGCGTGCGGCCCTGGAAGCGGCGCGCGACGCTCCGCCCAAGCGGGTGCTCGTTGGCCTTGTTGGCGACGGCCGCCGCTCCCCGCGAGCCGGCTACGCAGTGACCGACGCTGCGGGAACAGTCATCGGCGAGGTCACCTCTGGCGCGCCGTCGCCCACCCTTGGGCGGCCCATTGGCATGGCGTACGTGGCGCCGGAGGCCAGCGCGGTTGGCGCAGAAGTACTCATCGATGTTCGGGGCAGGGGCGAAGCGATGACCGTTGCGGCGCTACCGTTGTACCGGCGGACCTGACGAGACAGAAGCAAGGAGAAGCCATGGCGAACGTTCCCGAGGACTTGCAATACTCCGCCGAGCACGAGTGGATTGACGGCGAAGTTACCGTGGGCGGCGAGGTGACCGTTGGGATCACCGAGCACGCGGCCGACGCTCTGGGGGACATCGTCTACGTCGAGGGCCCCGCACTTGGCAGCGCGGTGACGGCGGGTGAGGTGTGTGGCGAACTCGAGTCAACCAAGGCCGTGAGCGAGCTCTATTCCCCCGTGACGGGGACGGTCACCGCCGTCAACGAGGAACTTGCCGCCACGCCCGAGAACATCAACTCCGACCCGTTCGGCACGGGGTGGATCTTCAAGGTAGAGGTGGCGGAAGCGCCCACGGAGCTGCTCGACGCGGCCGCCTACGGAGAGCTCACGGCCTAAGCCATGGACGGGTCGCAGGGCGCGCGCCTGGTAGTGGCGGCAGCCATCACCGACTCGCTTGACGTTCCGCGCCTCTTGCTTGCTGCCCGGCGCAACGCTCCCGCGGCCCTCGCCGGCTTGTGGGAGTTTCCGGGCGGCAAAGTGGAACGCGGCGAAACCGTGCACGGCGCGCTGCGGCGCGAGCTCCGCGAGGAGTTGGGGATTGAAGTGGAGTTGGGGGACGAAATCCTCGGACCCGACGACGGCGAGGACTACGGCTGCGACTCCCCGGTGTGGATGCTCCGCCCGGGAGACGTTGAGGGCGAGCGCCTGGTGCTGCGCATCTGGTGGGCGACAGTTGCGCCCGGAGTGGACGGCGTGATCCCCCAGGTGCGGGCGCTGGAAGATCACGACGAGGTGCGCTGGCTGGAACCCGGCGCCTGGCAAGCAGTGGCCTGGCTCCCTGCCGACAAGCGTGTGGTCGAAGCCGTGATCGAGGATGCGGTTGACCGGCACCGCCGGGCTTATTGCTAGCGCGTTGACTACGCCGCTACCCCCTTCTTGAGCGCCACGCAGCCCTTGATGTGGTCGTTTACCAGGCCACATGCTTGCATCGACGCGTACATGGTGGTGGGCCCAACGAACACGAAGCCACGCTGCTTGAGCGCCTTCGCCAGCGCCTTTGACTCATCCGTGCTTCCGGGCACCTCTGCCCACGTTACGGGTGGTCGCTTGCGCGCGGGCGGCTGGAAGCTCCAGAACAGATCGTCGAGACTCTCGCCAGTCTCATGCATGGCCACGAGCGCGCGCGCGTTGGTGATGGCCGAGTTGATCTTGAGGCGATTGCGGACAATGCCGGGGTTCTCAAGGAGCCGGTCCACGTCCAGGTCGGTGAACTGCGCAACGGCAACGGGGTCAAAGCCCGCGAACGCCTCGCGATAGCCCTGGCGCTTGCGCAGGATCGTGATCCAAGAGAGGCCAGATTGCGCACCCTCCAGGACGATGCGCTCAAAGATGACGGAGTCGCCGTGAACCGGCACGCCCCACTCGTGGTCGTGATACTCCTCGTAAAGAGGGTCGCCCGCGCCAAAGCAGCGGACTAGGTCGTTCGTTTCTGTGATCATGTGGCCCAGTCTGCCGCTCGCCACCCACATTGTGCCGAGCGGAAGGCGAGGGCTGGGGATAACTGGTTCCAGCGTCGGGCCTGGGGACGCGTATTCTTGCGAGCGCCATGACCATCCGCAGCCTGCTCGACGCCGCCGCGCGTGGCGACCGCGAGCCCACGCTCTCCTACGAGCTGTTCCCGCCGCGCACGCCCGCGGCCGAGGACACGCTGCTGCTGACGATGGGTCTGCTGGCCGCGACCGGGCCGGACTTCATGTCGATTACGTACGGCGCCTCGGGGAGCACGCGCACCACATCGCGCGCGGTGGTGCACGAGCTTGCGCTCGCGCACACCATCCCGCCGCTCGCGCACCTCACGTGCGTGGCCCAGTCGCGCACGGAGCTCATCACGGTCATCGAGACGTATTTGACTGACGGCGTGCGGGACTTCCTCGCGCTGCGCGGCGATCCGCCCAAGGGGCAAGCGGACTGGAGCGCACACCCGGAGGGACTGCTCTACGCGTACCAATTGGTTGCGCTGCTGCGGGAGGTTGCGCACGCGCACGGGGTTGATGACTTGTCGATAGGTGTCACCGCATTTCCCGCGCAGCACGCGATGGAGCAGTGGCGCCAGCCGGGGCTCGACGTGTTGCGGGCCAAGCAAGATGCCGGTGCAGACTTCGCGATCACCCAGGTGTTTTATGAGGTGGAGCAGTACCAGGCGCTCGTTGCAGATGCGCGGGAGCAAGGCATCACGTTGCCCATCGTGCCCGAGGTCATGCCGCTCGTGTCCGCTACGCGCGCCGCTCGCGCCCAGGAGCTGACGGGGGTGCCGGCACCCGCCGAGTTGATCGCAGCCCTCGAGGCCGCAGAGGCGGACGACGTCGCAGGGCGCGCGGCCGGGGTTGCGCATGCGGCCCAGCTGTCGCATGAGCTGCTCGACGCCGGGGCGCCCGGGATCCACATCATCACCTTCAACCGCCATGAGGCGGCGCTGGAACTAGTGCAGGCAATGCGCCGCTGACGC
>CAYMRO010000080.1:0-5077 GCA_964392875.1 uncultured Demequinaceae bacterium | reverse complement strand
CCTGAATTGGTGCGTCGCGTAAGGATTTGCGGCAAATTCCTGACGGGATCCACCAATTCGAGGGGGCGGGGGCGCGAGGAGGGGGCGGGGGCTCGGAGGGTGACGTTGGCGCCGTGCTCGATGGTCCGCGACACGGCGCACGTCTCCCTGAGCTATCCCGCACGCACCCCCCCCGCACCCCCCGCGCAACTCCCTGAATTGGTGCGTCGCGTAAGGATTTGGGGCGAATTCCTGACGGGATCCACCAATTCGAGGGGGGCGGGACGCGCGAGGAGGGTTAGGGCGCGCGAGGAGGGGGGCGGGGCCGCGAGGAGGGTTAGGGGGCTCGGAGGGTGACCTTGGCACCGTGCTCGATGGTCCGCGACACGGTGCAGGTTTTCTCGTGCGCGGACTTAAGCGCGGGGGCGATGCGGGCGCGCGCCTTGTCGCCGTCCTCACCCTGGGGGAACTCCACGTGGAACGTCACCACGATGTCTCGCAGGATGGTGGCGCCGTCCGTGTTCACCTTGTCTGCGGTGACGGTCGCAGACCATTCGAGGGGCTCCGCACGGCGCGAGGTCATGACGTCAAGATCCGTCCCGGAGCAGCCCGCAACGGCCGCGAGCAACAGCTCCACATTGCCGAACGCGTCGGGCGCGTTGCCAAAGCGGATCTCGGCTCCAGCAGGGTTGGTGGCGATGTAGACGCCTTCTGATTCGCGTCGAAGCGTGACTGAGCGAGGTGCGACCGTTTCCATGCCTCCATCGTTGCACGCACCTCTCGCAACACCCACTTTCGTCGCGCACGCTCACCCGCTAGAATCGCGGGGCATACCTCGGCGCTCCGTCGCGTCGACCAAGCGCAATGGCGAGCCCGCCGCGCACACACCCTCACGAGGAATCATGACTGAGCTCAATAACGCCCCTGCCCCTGCGCCCGCCTTCCCCGGCGGCATCATCCTTGGATACCCGCGCATCGGCCGAATGCGTGAACTCAAGAAGGCACTCGAGTCCTTCTGGAAGGGTGCGAGCAGCGAGGCTGAACTCGAATCCGCCGCCGCAGCCCTCCGCGCGGAGAACCGCACTCGCCTCGCCGCGCTTGGCCTTGGCCGCCAGGACTCGTCCATCCCGTCCAACTTCTCTTTCTACGACCACGTGCTGGATGCGGCCGTGACGTTTGGCGCCGTCCCCTCGCGCTTCAGCGACCTGCGCCAGGCCGACGGCTCTGTCACCCTCGCCGGTTACTCCACCATCGCGCGTGGCGAGGGGGCAAAGGCTCCCCTCGAAATGACCAAGTGGTTCGACTCGAACTACCACTACCTCGTCCCCGAGATCGGCCCCGAGACCGACTTCACGCTGAGCTCCACCCGCTGGGTCGACGAGTTCCTCGAGGCCAAGGCCGCGGGCTTCATCACGCGCCCGGTCATCACCGGCCCCCTCACGTTCCTCTACCTCGCCAAGCCAAGCGACGACGCTCCCGAGGGCTTCCAGCCCATCACTCGCCTTGCGGACCTCGTAGCCGTTTACCAGGAATTGCTGGGCAAACTGGCCGACGCTGGGGCCGAGTGGGTGCAGATCGACGAGCCCGTGCTGGTTGCGGATATCGACGCGGACCGCGCAGAAGTGCTCGCCAACGCAGCCACCGTTTACGCGGGCTTTGCGGCGCTCACCAATCGCCCCAAACTGCTCGTTGCCGCTCCCTACAACTCGCTCGATGACGCCCTTCCTGTGCTCACCGACGCGGGCGTTGACGCCGTGGCAATCGACTTGGTTCGCGGTGCCGTTCCGGCCCAGATTGCGTCCGGCACCCAGATCGTTGCCGGCGTTGTTGACGGCCACAACATCTGGCGCACGGACCTCGACGGCGCGCTCGCGAAGGCTGACGCCGTTGCCGCGCTGGGCGCCGCGGTCTCCATCGGTACGTCAACGTCGCTCTTCCACGTGCCCCACACCCTCCAAGGTGAGGAGCACCTTGGTCAGGAGCTGCTGAGTTGGCTCGCCTTTGCGGACGAGAAGGTGGCGGAGATCGTCACGCTCGCCGCCGCGCGCACGCAAGGTGAGGGTGCCGTAGCCGGCGCACTCGCGGAGGCGCGCACCGCGCTCGCCTCTCGCAAGGCTCACGCTGGCACCAATAGGGCCGACGTTCGGGAGGCTCTTGCGGCCGTCTCACCTGCGGACCTGGCTCGCTCGCCGTACGCCACGCGGGTTGCAGCCCAGGACGCGCGCTTCCACTTGCCCGAGCTCGCGACCACCACCATCGGCTCGTTCCCGCAGACCCCGGAGATCCGCAAGGCGCGCGCCGCGTGGGCAAAGGGCGATCTTGACGACGCGGGCTACGAGGAGGCCATGAAAGCGGAGATTGCCTCCGTCATCGAGCTTCAGGAGCAGCTTGGCCTTGACGTGCTCGTGCACGGCGAGGCGGAGCGGAACGACATGGTCCAGTACTTCGCGGAGCTGCTCGAAGGCTTCGATGTCACGGTCAACGGCTGGGTGCAGTCGTACGGCTCGCGCTGCACGCGCCCCTCGATCCTGTGGGGTGACGTTGCCCGTCCCCAGCCGATGACGGTGAAGTGGGCCGAGTACGCGCAGTCGCTTTCCCAGAAGCCCGTCAAGGGCATGCTCACGGGCCCGGTCACGATCCTTGCGTGGTCCTTCGTTCGTGACGACCAGCCGCTTGCCGTCACCGCCAACCAGGTTGCGCTCGCCTTGCGCGAGGAGATCCGCGACCTCGAGGCCGCGGGCATCGGCATCATCCAGGTGGATGAGCCGGCCCTGCGTGAACTGCTTCCGCTCAAGAAGCGCGATCAGGCTGCGTACCTCAAGTGGTCGGTGGACTCGTTCCTACTGGCAACATCCGGCGCGGCCGATGACACTCAGGTCCACACTCACCTTTGCTACTCCGAGTTTGGCGAGATCATCGATGCGATCGACGGCCTCGGTGCCGACGTCACGTCGATCGAGGCGGCTCGCTCGCGCATGGAGGTGCTGCCCGCAATTCACAACCACGGCTACGAGCGCCAGATTGGCCCCGGCGTGTGGGACATTCACTCGCCCCGCGTGCCGTCCGAGCAGGAGATCACCGAGCTGCTGACGCTCGCCAAGGAATCGGTGCCGGGCAAGCAGCTGTGGGTCAACCCCGACTGTGGCCTCAAGACGCGCGCGTACCCCGAGACCAGGGCGACGCTCGAGAACCTCATCGCGGCGACTCGCGCAGTTCGCGCAAGCGCATAGTCAGTAGACTGACTTAGTAGGGCCTGGTTCCTCACACGAGGAGCCGGGCCCTCGTCACTTCCCCCATGGTGGGGGTCAACGGGGCGACAGCACGCCGATGACGTTCCCCTCCGTGTCGCGGAACCGTCCCCAATAGCCGGAGGTTGCGTCCACGGTCTGCTTGGGTTCGATCACCGTGCCGCCCGCAGGTTCCACGCGGTCAAGGAGCAGTTGGAGGTTGTCGCCGCCGCTGATGTAGATCACCACGCCCTGCGCGGAGGGAGACCAGTCCGGTCCGTAGGCAACGGATCCCACCATGCCGCCTTCACCTGGAATCAGGGACTTGGGGTTGCCGTCGCCAATGTCCTCGGGCGTGGTCTTGACGTCTAAGACCGCCTCGTAGAAAGCGGTGGCACGCGCCAAGTCACTCGCCGGAATCTCAAACCACACGATCATGTCACCGCTCCAAACTCTCGTCGCCGCCTGCTGGCCGCACCACCAGAACTATCACGGGCGTCGGACACGTACTCGCTGACCACGCAAAAAGGCGGGCCCGGCCCCGTGAGGAGCCGAGCCCGCGTCAATCTTTTGCGGCCCTAAGGACACTGACCTACTTCCAATCCGTCGGCTGCGGAGTAGCGGAAGCCGGGATCGGCGGCGACTTTCCCAGATGGGTCCGTCACGTCGAAGCACCACGTCTCTTGAGTGGTTCCGGAGACTCCTCCAAACACCACTCCCTGCGACGCTGCTACCACTTCCTTGCCGTTGACCAAGTAGCTCGAGTCCACCACCGTGACGGTGGGAACTGTCCCTGTTTCACTCACCGCACTGCTGACGAACGTAGCAAGATTGGTGAGATCGGACTTGGCCGCCGCGTCGTGCGCCTTCGCCTGTTGATTCAGGAAGAGGGGCACGGCTACTGCGGCGAGGATTCCGATGATGATGATGACGACGAGCACTTCAACTAACGTGAAGCCGTCCTCGGATCCCCGCCTTGCGGTGGGGGTGTTCATCTGGGTTACCTTCTATTCAATTTTCCCGGAGTACCGAGAGTCGCGACCAAAATGGTCAGAGACCTCGTCGCGACGGCACCAGTATTGCCGCGCCCATGAGTGGGGGACGAGCGAATGTGACATATCCGTCCCGCGCGTGCAGCGAGCGCCGCGCGTGGCGCGAGCGCCGCAGATCGCGCTACTCGCTGGTGAGCGACAGTTGCCAGTAGCCCACGTCGAGCCACCGCTCAAACTTCCAACCGGCCTGCGCGATGGTTCCCGCATGCCGGAAGCCAAACGACTCGTGAAGGGCCACCGACGCGTCGTTGGGCAACGCGATGAGCGCCACCACCGAGTGCACGGGCGCGTGCGGTGAAGCATCAAGCGCAACGATGCGGCGGATCAGCTCCGCGTAAAGCACCTTGCCAACGCCGCGCCCTTGCTCTGCGCCGTCCACGTAGACGGAACAGGTCAAGGTGTGGAGATAGGCGGCGCGGTCGTGAAACGGCGCGGCGTACGCGTAGCCAATGATGCCCAGCACATCCGTGGCAACGAGGAAAGGAAGTCCCGCCGCTTGCACGGCGGCCACACGAGCCGCCATGGCTTCGCTGGTCACAGGGTCAACCTCGAAGGTGGCGGTGTTCGTCAGGATTTGGTGGTTGTAGATCTCGGCAATACGCGCGGAATCGTTGACGGGATCCGCGTTGCGCAACATGAGTGCCATTGTGCTTCACGAACGCTAGCGGATGCGAGCAATCGCAAATAGGTCTATACCGGCACTATGCAGCCACCAGCGCTGCGTCGGTCCCCGCGCCGTGCGCGGACTAAGGAGGGAGGGCGCCATGCCCCTCTACATGGATGTGCACACGATCGGCGGAGGAGTCGCAGCTGCGGACG
>CAYMRO010000079.1:0-8874 GCA_964392875.1 uncultured Demequinaceae bacterium | reverse complement strand
TCACGTATTCCATGACGGGGCCAACGATGTCGCGATAGGGAGAATCGAGAATCACGAGCGGGACGCCCATCGCAAGCTCGGTCCACCGCCGTTGCAGCTCTCGCGCGGCAGGAGCCTCGATCTTCACGCCAACGGCGGTTAGCGTGGTGTGCCTGCTCGCCTTGGCGTAGGCGATGGCGCGCAAGGCTGGGCGGTGCAATTGCGCAACGAGCACTATGCCGTGTGTGGCAGACGGGAGCGCCGCAGCCGGATCGTTCGGCTGGATGTGCAGCTCTTGGCGGACATTCGCGTAATGGCGCTGGATGGAGCGCATGCCAATCACCAAAATGACCATGAGCAGGATCGCCACCCACGCGCCGTTGAGGAAGTTGAACACCGCAACCACAAGCCATACGGCCGCCGCGGCAATCGCCGCAGTCACGTGGAGCGCGCGCAGTGCCTTGAGGCGCAGCGACTCGCGCGGCACCATCTCCAGGGCGATCTTCGCGGTCATGAGCCGCACCATCGCCACCTGACTCAGCACAATCGACGTGAACACGCCGATCACGTACATGTGGATGAGCTGCTGCAAGTCCGCCTGCGCAACAAGCACCATGACGCCCGATGCGATGGCGATGGTAAGCACGCCTCCCCGGTACACATAGCGGTCGTTGCGCATCGCCAGTTGGCGAGGCAAGTAGCTGTCAGAGGCAAGCAAGGACGACAGCCCCGCGAAGCGCGTAAAGACGGCGGAGGCGGCGCCGTAGAGGATCGCCACACAGGCTATTGCGATGACCCAGGTTGGCCACGACGCGGCGAAGATTTCGTCGGAGACCTGAAGCACGGCGGGGCCATCCACCCAGCCAGAGATGGAGAAGTGCCACACCACCCAGCTCACGGCAAAGAAGGCCACGGCAGAGACCGCTACGGCAATGAGCAGGGTGCGCCCTGCTCGCACACCCTGGGGGGCCTCGTGGTAGGGCCCGGAGGCGGCGAGCGCCTCGATGCCGGTCATCATCACGGAACCCGCGGCGATGGCACCCGCGAACGCGATGATCACGGGCCACACGGAGCCTTGAGCCACGGGCGCCGAGGGGGGAATCTCTGGTCCGCTCACCGTGCCTGCAACAAAGAGGCCTGCTATCACGAGCAAAAAGCCGCCGGTCACAGCAACGAGCACGCGCGCCCTGGTGCGCACGCCGCGCAGGCTCACGAGCGTCATCACGAGCACAACCAGCACCCCGAGCGCCGTCTCCGCGCCCGCGGTCATGGGAATGATGTAGACCACAAATTGTGAGAGCGCGGCAACGGAAACGGCCACCGTGAAGAGATAGTCCACGAGCAGTGAGGCTCCCGTGACCACGCCGGCCGAGGCGCCCAGCTTCTCTCGCACTAGGCCGTAATCGGCGCGCTCGTCGTGGCGGTGGCGAACATTGTCGCGATACGCGAATCCCAAGAGCAGCATGAGCACCACTACCCCGCCAGCCATGAACGGCATGGCCGCCGAGCGACCCCCACCGCGAAGCGCGTCAAGTACCGCATCCGGGGCATATGCGACCGTTGACAGCATCCCAATGCCAAAGACCGCAAGGGCTCGCCGGGTGCGCATCGCAACGGGGCGCGCGGAAGATGTGGCGATGGGTGCCCCCAGAACCCCTGTCTTAAGCCGTTTCAGAAACGTCCGCACGTCGCACCATCCTAGGTGGCAGGGGGTATACCGTGGGCCCTGTGCACATCGTGATCATGGGATGCGGCCGCACGGGTGCAACCCTGGCCGGGCAGTTTGAGGCCCGTGGCCACACGGTGGCAATCATCGATTTGGTGGCCGACGCGTTCCGTCGCCTGCCGAGCGGCTTCCAAGGATTGCGAATCACAGGGTTCGGTTTTGACCGCGAAACCCTGCAGGCTGCTGGCGTGGAAGACGCGTTCGCGTTTGCCGCAGTCTCCGATGGCGACAACTCGAACATCCTCGCTGCCCGCGTGGTGCGTGAGACCTACGGGGTGGAGAACGTGGTGGCGCGCATTGCAGACCCCGGGCGAGCCGAGGTGTACCGCCGCCTAGGCATACCCACGGTTGCCCCAGTCCCCTGGACCAGCCAGCAGATTGTCGCGCGGCTCTTGCCAGGCGACCTTGGCGCAGAATTCGAGGACCCATCAACCGGCATGACGATGCGACGGCTTAAGTTCGCCGAGGGGTGGATCGGTCAGCCGCTCACCGCTCTTGAGACGGCCACCGGAACCCGAGTGGCGTATGTGGTGAGGTTTGGCAATGCCCTGTTGCCAGCGTCGGACACCGTTGTGCAAGATGGCGACGACGTTCATGCCATGGTGCCAAATGACGCCACCGCAAGTGCGCAACGCGTCCTGTCCAAGGCGCCAAAGGCCATCTCATGAAGGTGATGATTGCAGGAGCGGGATCGGTGGGCCGGTCCATTGCTCGCGACCTGATTGAGCATGGCCACGAGGTACTGCTCATGGATGCGTCGGCCGCTGCAATGCGGGTCTCGCAGGTTCGGGAGGCCGAGTGGATGCTCGCGGATGCGTGTGAGGTGTCCGCGCTGCGCGAGGCGGGCATCGACGAAATGGAAGTGGTGGTGGCCGCCACGGGCGACGACAAGGCGAACCTCGTGATCTCGCTCCTCGCCAAGACCGAATTCGCGGTGCCGCGCACCGTGGCACGCGTCAACAATCCGCGCAACGAATGGCTCTATGACGCCCAGTGGGGCGTGGATGTTGCGGTGTCTACACCGCGCATCATGACCGCCATGGTGGAAGAGGCCGTAGCCATCGGCGACCTCGTCAAGGTGTTCACGTTCCACCAATCCGGCGCGTCCATCGTTGAGGTGACGCTGCCCGCTGACTCACCCAAGGTTGGCACCTTGCTGAGAGACGTGACGTGGCCGTTGGACGTGGTGCTGTCCTGCATCATTCGCGGCGAACGCACCATTGCGCCGAGCCCGGAAGACACCCTCGAGGCGCACGACGAACTGCTGTTCGTCATGTCTGCCGAGGCTGATCCTCAGGCTCTGGCTTCCGTGCTACGTTCCTGACGAGCAACCAGGTCACCCACAGCGTCAGCGCGAACAATGGGGTACCCATCACCAATTTGACGGTGCCAAGCAAAGCCGTCTTGTCCGCGAGCAAGAGCGGCAGCTGAATGACTACCCGCAGCGCGAACATGACACCGAGCACCGCCGTGCCCCACATGGCGCGGCGGAACTGTTCGCGGTCCTTGCGCCACTCCATCCCGGTGCCGTGCACAACACCCATGACCACGCCGGCGATTGGCCACCGCACGAGCAACGAGACGAGGACAAGCGTCAGGGTTCCCACATTTGCCCACACGCCAAGCGCAAAGTAGTTGGACGCGGTGCCCGATTGCCAGGCCCAGATGACGCCAATCACCACACCCACCACGCCGGAGAGCGACTGATGGACGGAGCCGTGTTGGATCAGGCGAATGGTGACAAGCACCGCAATGACGGCGAGCGCCGCGATGCTGGGTGCCTGCCACGTGCGCGTGAAGAGAAAGACCACCACGTACACAAAGCCGGGAAGCGCGGACTCGACAAGGCCGCGCCAGCCGCCAATAGCGTCGGCGAACGAAAAGTCGTCGCCGCCGAGCATCCGCACCGCCCGGGCTTCGGGGGCACTCATGCGTGAATCAGCAACTCGTAGGTGGGGTTGAACATGCGCGGGAGCGCTTGGGCCGCACAAACCGTTCCCTCGATCGCGAGGTAGCCACCGGGCTCGATGCCCGGAACGGAGCGCCGGCCCAAGAAGATCGCGTCAATACGCCCGCTGCCGTCGTCAACCTGTACGCCAAACTGAGGCGGGGCGTCATGCGGTTCAACACGCACGGCGACGATGCGGCCCTCCACGCGCGCGTGCTCGCGCGGGTGGACGTTGGCGATGGCCACCCGTGGCTCACTCATGCTCCGCCGACTCCTGTAGATCCAAACCCGCCCTCACCGCGATGCGAGCCAGGCAATGCCTCCACCCTAACGAACGCCGCATGTTCCACCTGCTGAATGACGAGCTGCGCAATGCGGTCGCCCTTTGCGAGGCGCACGGTCTGGTTGGGATCGGTGTTGAGCAGCGTCACGGCGATCTCGCCGCGATAACCGGCATCGACCGTGCCGGGCGCGTTCACAATGGTGATGCCTTGTTTTGCGGCGAGCCCTGAGCGCGGATGCACCAGAGCCACGTAGCCAGCAGGAAGCGCAATGCACACGCCCGTGGGGACCGTCTTGCGCTCCCCTGGTGCGAGCTCAACATCCACCCTAGTGGTGATGTCGGCGCCCGCGTCGCCAGGGTGCGCGTACGAGGGGATCGGCACCTCCGGTGAGGTGGTGCTGATCAGCACCTGCACATCCTTCATGCCTTACGCCGCGCACTCCGAGCAGATGGGCTGGTCGTTCTTGAACGTCGCGAGCTGGCTGCGGTGGTGCACCAGGAAGCATGAACTGCACGTGAACTCGTCTTGCTGCGGGGGCAGCACGCGAACGGAGAGCTCTTCGCCTGAAAGATCAGCGCCGGGGAGCTCAAAGCCTTCCGCAGCTTCCGCCTCGTCTTCGTCAACGACTCCGGACGATTTGTCGGCGCGACGTGCCTTCAACTCCTCGATCGAGTCGGCAGAAATCTCGTCGTCGGTCTTGCGAGGAGCGTCGTAATCGGTTGCCATGCGGCGTGATTCCCTTCACCAGTGTGTGTGAGTACTCAATGCACTGTGGGCTCGGTTTGTTCCCAGGGCCACCGCATTGTGCACCACTTAGCGAGGATTTGCTACTCCCGGCGGCGCGTTGGGGGCGGCGCGCCGTGCCCGACGCTGGTCAGAGGGCGTCGAAAGGGTGGTCGGCGCCCGCACTCACCAAAGCGTCCCTGAGCTCGCTCCACACGGCCGGATGAGCGGCGATTGTGAGGTGCTCGTCTGGTGCACCGCCGTCAATCCCGGCCACCCTCACGCCAGCTTCCTGGGCAATCAAGGTGCCCGCCGCGATATCCCACGCGTTGAGCCCATGCTCGTAGTACGCGTCGAGGTGCCCCGCCGCCACAAGACACAGGTCAACCGCCGCTGCACCCAATCTGCGAATGTCCCTCACTTGCGGGAGCATTTGGCTGACAATCGCGCCTTGCAGTGCGCGCCGCTCGGCGACGTACTGAAAACCCGTGCCGAGCAGCGTCTGAGCAAGCGGCGGCGCGTCGCGGCGCTCAAGCCGTTCGCCGTCCAACCACGCGCCCTGGCCAGCGCCGGCGGACCACAGCCGCCCGGAGCCGTCGTACACGGCGCCTGCGAGCGCCGTCCATTCGCGCGTGCGGGCCGGGCCAGTCACCGCTGCCACCGAGACCCCAAAACTTGGCAGCCCGTAGAGGTAGTTGACGGTGCCGTCGATGGGATCCAGCACCCACGTGATGCCGGACTCGCCGTGGACGTCCTCACCCTCTTCCCCAAGCACGCCATCGCCGGGCCGCAACTGCATGATGCGTTCACGCAGAAGTCGCTCCGCGGCAAGGTCCATTTGCGTCACGATGTCCACTCCCGAGGACTTCGTTGCGGTCACGTGAGCAGTTCTTCGGCCGTCGATGATGAATTCGCCAACTTCTTGGGCAAGGGTCTTTGCCGTCTCGAGCAAGGCGGCAACGGTGGCGGGTTCGTGGGTCATGCGTCCATCGTGCCGCAAGCGCACACGCCCCTTGGCACCCCTTGTGCCATGCGTTGGCGCGCCGTACCGCGCGTTCGGCGGCGAAGCGTGGCACCCTGAACGCATGACGCGTGTGAACCTTGTGGGGCCCGCGGATGACGGGTTGCACCTCGTTGTCGAGACCGATGGCGGGGAGCAGTTTGACCTCGCCATCACCGACGAGCTGCGGCACGCCGTGCGGTATGCCCGGCCCAAGCCTTCGTTTGACGACGCCGACGACTCGAGCGGGGCCCTGACACCCAAAGAGATCCAGCAGCGCATCCGCGCAGGTCTCACGGCCGCCGAACTGGCGGAGCTTACGGGCACGCCGGTTGAGCAATTTGAGAAGTTCGAGCCGCCCGTCATTGCCGAACGCGCGTACGTTGCGGAACTGGCTCGGACCACGCGCATTGGACGCGACCCCGGCGCACCGATGTTGGGCGAACTCGTTGTAGATCGCCTTGCGGCTCGCGGCGTGAACATCGTGGAGATCGTGTGGGACGCGTGGCGCGAGGTGGACGAGCCGTGGCAAGTTGCCGTGGACTTTGGTGCTGACACGCGCACCGTCCGGGCGCAGTGGACCTTTGACCACTCGTCACGGACCCTCACGGCCGAAGACGATGAGGCACGCTGGCTCACGGAGACCGAGTTGCTCGACGTGCCAATCCCCCGCCGGCACCTCGCCGCAGTGCCGTCCGCGGACGATGACATGTCGCCACTTCCCGAGCATCGCCCGGCAATGCCTGCGGCCGTTGACTCAACCGTGGCCGAGGATGACGAGCCAGATGACGCACCACCCGTGAGCCCTACGGAATCCCTGCTAGAGGACCTCGACGCGCGTCGTGGCAGCCGTGAGGCGATCGCGGAGGATGACGACGAGGATGACGATTCCGAGGCGTTTGAAGGATTTGGGCCGGCGGGCCAGCAAGGCAATCGCCAGCGCTCCGCTGACGTGGGCTTTGGCTCCTCCATGCCCCATCCCGCTGGATCCGCCCGTCGTCACGACGATCCACCCGCGGGGCAAGTGTCAGCGCCCGCAGACGACGAAGCCGACCCTCCAACGCGGGAGTTGGACAACGTGGACAAGCCGTCACGCCGCGGGCGTGCGTCCGTGCCTAGTTGGGACGAGATCGTCTTTGGCGCTCGCCACGACCAGGGCTAGCAGCTAGCAACTAGCGCCCAACGCCCCACTAAGCGATCGTCAGCAAGGGCACGTACAGCTCGTCGGGTGTGAGCGAGCCGTGCATTCCCGCGAGCAGCAGCGAAGCTGGGGTCTGCGTGCGCGCGTCCACCACGGTGGCACGGCCAGTCATTGCCACCACAACGTCGCCAATCCGCTCCAACACGTGCTCCGCTACGGGGCCAAAGACCCCCGCAGCGATCCACTCGGCGCGGCTGCCCACCACGGCATGGTCGCCTAACTCCTCCGCCCACCGCGCCGCAACATCGGCTGGATCCACGCCAGGCTCAACATGGACGTGAAGGGCACGTGGCTCCCCCGCCACTAGCGCAACACCGCGCGACAGCACGGGGTCAAGCCCAACATTCCAGCGCGGCGCGCCCTCAACATCGATCATCCCGTGATCTGCGGTGACGATCATCTCCACCCCTGGGCCAAGGCGAGATGCAAGGCGAGCCAGTTGCCTGTCGGCTTCTTCCAGCGCGCCCACCCATCCGTTGGACTGCCAGCCCTTCGCGTCCCCCGCGGCGTCAATCTCGCTCCAATACAAGTACGTCATGCCCGGCCGTTTGGAGGCTTCGATCGCGGCGTCCACGCCATCGTGCAGGTGCTTCACCCCAATGAAGGTGCCCCCCTCCAATACGGCAAGAGTGAGTCCGGAGCCATGAAACTTGGGTTTGCCAAGCGCCGTGACTTCCACGCCCGCGTCTGCCGCGAGGGCCATCAGCCGCGGCTCGCGCTGCCACTCGCTTGGCTCTTGCGCGCCATCCCACGAGACGAGGTTCGCGAGACCTCCCGTTGAGGGGTTGCGCGCCGTGTAACCCGTCATGCCCGTCAGTCCCGCGGCCTTTCCGGTGCCGAGCATCGCGAGCGAGGTGGCCGTGGTGGTGGGGAATCCGGCGCTGAGGATCGCGGACTCGGCGCCCCGCAAGAAAGGTGCATGACCCTTGCGAGCGTCGAGCTGGTAGTGACCAAGGCCGTCGAGAAGCACCACAATCACGTGTCGCGCAGTTGGCAGCCCCAGGAGTTTCCGGGCTGCCGCCCCGTCCGCGCCGGGGACGTCTGCGCCAATGGCATCCAGCGCCGCTGGAACGAGCCGTCCCAGGTGAGGACCCTCAAAATCAGGGGCCACTAATCCGGCGTCTGCGAGATCCGCGGGGTGCGTCACCCGCGTGCCCCGATGACCTCCTGGAGGACCCCCGCAAATTCGACTAAGGCGCGCACGGTGTCATCGCCATCGGCGATGCGGCTCACCCGCACAAGTGAATCGTCGCCCGTGATGGCTCCCGAGTAACCGTGATCCGCCTCGCAATTCTCGTCACCGCACGTAGCTGGTTCCAACTCGATGCGCGAATGGATACGCCACCCAACAGCAAGCACCAACTCGCTGGGAAGGTCGCCTTCTTTGAAGTGCTCTGGGTGATGAACAACATGTGTGAGAGCCATGTTCTGAATGGACGCGAGCGTTGCGGACTCGACCGTGGCTGAGGCCTCGTGCATCGAGCTGCCGTCGTGCCCAATGCCGTCATCCACGTGCAGGCGGAGCAGCCTGCGGTCCGTGACCACCAGCACCGTCATGTGGCGGCGCACCTCATCAGCGTCGAACGTGGTCTCCGCGTGCACAAAGTGCGCGCGCTCACTCTCCGAGCCGATGGCGGTGCGCAGAACGTGGGCCGCGAGGGCCGGGTAATAGCCGGCGGTGGCGACGGCCTGCTCAAGGGTGCGCTGCATGAGGGATAGTGTCCCACGTGCTGCCCAACTGACGCATGTTGCTGTCCACAAGGACAGCGCGCCTGTGCCCAAGCGTCGGCCAGGCGCGAGAGAATACGGGCAGTCCACTTGACCCTAGGAGTCCCATGCCTGCCGACGGCACGATCGTCGATATTGACGTCAGCGCCGAGATGGAGACGTCGTTCCTCGAGTACGCGTATTCCGTCATCTATGCCCGCGCCCTGCCCGATGCCCGCGACGGCCTCAAGCCCGTGCAGCGCCGCATCGTCTACACGATGGGCGACATGGGGCTGCGTCCTGACC
>CAYMRO010000078.1:0-8917 GCA_964392875.1 uncultured Demequinaceae bacterium | reverse complement strand
CGTTACCGCCGAGGCCGTAGACCTCGGCAGCGAAATACTTCGAGACGATCACGTCCGAGCCCGAGGTGCCCATCACCACGGCGGTGGTGCCGATGATCGTGGGAGTCTTGCCGAAGCACTTGGCTGAGGAGGCCTTGGTCTGAGCGTTTCCGTCCGCGCGATCGAATGCGCGAGCTGCGGCGTAGACGCCGGTGGCGGTCAGCGCGATCATGGCGCCCGTTGCAATGGGTACGGCAATTAACTTCTTCACGAGGGTCCCTTCCCTGCTTGTAGGTAGGGCAGAAACTAGAGGCGTCACTCAAGGCGCGCAACAACGGGCGCAAAATTGGAAACGCTATAAAACACTAGCCCGCACAGATCCCGCGGGTGTTGCAATGCGATTTCACAAAATTATCGGGTGAGCAGGTGCCAATCGCCGCAGTGGGTGGACTCGAACTGTTGACCAGGCTCGAGCACCACCTTGCCGGTGCCAGAGAAGATCACGTCACGCACCACCACAGTGGTGAAGTTGTTGTCGAGCTTCTCGGTGACCGTCCACTTGCAGAGCTTGGCCGGGTCATCGGTGGCGCCTAGGTCGCCGGTGGACCAAGTGCCATCCTTGATGTCCTCACCAGCAAGCCACACGCCGGGCGCCGCTTCAACCTTGGCCTTGGCATTCTTGAAGAGGCCGGCGGCGTCAACGGCGTTCCACGTGCCGCAGCGCGCCGAGGTGAAGGTGTCGCCGTCTGCGAGCGTCACGGTGGGGATGCCGCCAATGACTACGTCCTCCACGAGGTTGCGCACGGGATCGGTCACGTGCGCACCCTTCAAGACCCACGCGCACGCTGCCGTGACAGGAGCGCTCACGCGGTACGTGCCGGCCGCGGCATCCTTGCCTACAACGATCTTGCCCTCGCCAAACGTGCTGGGAGGCGTGGGCACGTCGGTTGGCGACGGCATGGGGGTTGGCTTGTCAGATTCCGTTGGCTCCGGCGAGGGTTCAGGCGTTGGGGTCACGGACGGCGACGGGGTGACAGACGGCGATGGCGTCACCGACGGTGACACGGAGGGGCTGGGCGACGGCGTTGCGGACGCGCTCACCGTGGGTGCCGGGATGGGAGCCTTCTCCTCTTCCGTGGAGTTCGCCACGGCGTACCAGACGAGCAGGATCAGCACCACGAGCGCGCCGCCAAAAAGCCACCAAAGCCACATCGGCATCTTGGTGCGTTCGCTTTCATCAAGCAAAGGCACCATTTCCTCAGAGGTTGGCTCCATAGGTTCCTGAGAATCAGTCATCGCGCTTACTGCCCCGTTCTTTTAGGCATACCAGGCAAATCAGGCACAAACCCCTTGAATGGAGGGTGCCACAACCGGGCCAATCGCGCTAGGCGAGGCGCCCGGAATCGTGCGTGCGCACCACGCCAACCGCAATGCCAAAAACGGTGAGCGCGGCAAAGAAGCCAGCCAGAACGTCGGTCAAGAAGTGGTATCCGAGGTAAAGCCGCGAGAGGGCAACCAAGCCCGTGACGGCGATCGCCGCGACGCACCACCACGCGAGCACCTTCACCGAGCGCTCGGTGCGCCACACGAGGTAACCGGTGACGAGTACAAACGTGGCCGCGCACAGCGTGTGCCCCGAGGGGAACGATGCGGTGTGCACCCCGCCCGGCTCCTGCCAGTACTCCTCCGGCGGGCGCGGGCGGTCCACGGAAACTTTGAGCACGAGCGCCAGCAACGCCGCCCCCGCCATGGACCCAACGAGCACCGCCACGTTGAACCACTGCCGCGTGCGCCAACCCCAGATGGCCGCGCCTCCGGCCACCAGAATGGGGAACAGCACGGGGCCAAAGATCCACGAGATGGCCACCATGACGTCCGTCATGCCCGGCGTGCGATGCGCGGCGAACCACTCGAGCACCGGGGTGTCGAGGCGCCACAAATCGTCTTGCTCGCGCAAGGCGTCAAGCAGCGACAAGTAGCCGATGACGCCTATCGCAACGAGCGCGATGCCTGGCCACCAGGCCGTGGCCAGTCTCCTCAGCGTGGGCGTCATGAAGGCAACCTTATGTGCGGGGATGGTTGAGGGGCGGACGCACGCCGGCCCGCGCTAGCCCCGCAGGTCTCGCCTCCCGTAGCCAACTAGCCCGGCAACCGCCAATACGGCCGACGCTCCCGTGAGCACCGCGAGCGCCGTCCAGTCCATCCCGTTGTCGAGCGGGTGAAGATGCAGCGCCCAGTAGAACGGCGAGATCTTGGCGAGCCAGTCGAGCTCGGGGTTGACCGTGACGAACGTGTTGATGGCCCAGCCCGCGAGCGCAACCCCGGTGGCGGTCCACACCGCCGCGTTGGAGCGCCCGCTGCAACCGGCCACCGCAAACGCCACCGTGCCAAATACCAGGCCAAGCGCCGCCTGCAGGGTGGCCGCGGCCACGATGTTGCCCACATCCATATTCAGGCCGCCGATGAGATCGCCCAGCCAAATCCCGGCGAACAGCAACACCCCGCACAGCACGGTGAGCATCACGAGCGCCGTGAGCTTGGATGCGGCTATGCGCAGCCTCGAGACAGGAGCGCCGAGGATCACGGAGATGGTGCGCTTGCGCTCCTCGGTCGCGAGCGCCACGCCCGTGCCTATCGTGACGATCGCGAACACGGCGGGCCCCGTGATGGACAGCACCTCCCCGTGATACCAACCCGTTGGCGTGCTGTAGTCGGCAAAACCGACCATGGCGAGCACCGCGTCGGGCATAGAAGCGACAACGTCACCAAGCGAGCCGGCGAGAGCATTGAACATGGGACCCATCAGCAGCGTGAGCAGCAGCAGGCCGTACGCCGCGAGCAGCGCCACTCCTTGCTTGTCGCTGATGGCTTTGCTCACTAGCCCGCGCGTGCTGCCGCTACCGCGAACGCGATCCATGACCTCGGCGACGCGGGGGTTGGCACGGAGACGATCGGCGAAGGAGGACGCGCCTGCGCCGGCGTGTAGGTCGCGCCTGCGGAACGCGACGCCACCCACCACGAGCACCGCCACACACACCGCAGCGAGGATGCCGATTTGCGCCCAGTCGGTGCCGTTTATCAGCGGCGACGGGCCGTCGATGTAGTACCAGGGGAAGACTTTGGCCAGGTTCTCCCACCCGCTGACGAGTGGCAGCAGCCCCGCGCCCAGGAAGCTGACAATCAGCAGCCCGGTTGCTATGCCCGACGCTGTGGCGCGGTTCCCGGTAGCGGCACCTATGGCGAAGGCCAGGATTCCGTACACGAGCATCACCACAGTGAGGTGGACGGTGGCCGCCGTGAGATTGAGCGTGCCAACGTCTGCGCCAACTATTTGCGCGG
This sequence comes from uncultured Demequinaceae bacterium, assembly GCA_964392875.1. Lineage (GTDB taxonomy): Bacteria > Actinomycetota > Actinomycetes > Actinomycetales > Demequinaceae > Demequina. The sequence goes on along the minus strand of CAYMRO010000078.1, from coordinate 5,599 downwards.
CGACCCAGTAACTCGCGGAGGCGGCCGCGGAGCCAACGATCACGAGCGTCAGATAAGCGGCGGCCTTGGACGCATGCAGGCGGGCGCGCGACCGGGGCGCGGTGGCGAGCACGTTCATGGTGCCGTCTCGCTCCTCGCCCGCGATTGCGGAGGCGCCCATCGATACCGCGAGGCCGCCCAATACAAAGGCACCCATGAAGCTGAACATCATCGACATCATGAGCCCGGCGGTGCCGGATTCGCGCGTGATGCCCAGCAGGTCAACGAAGGCGTCCGGCATGGACGCCAGGTAGGTGTCTGCTCCGTCCACACCGGAGTAGGCCCACAGCCCCATCCACGCCGTCAGGAAGAGCGCCACCACCCCCACGGACACGCCGAGCAGGCGGTCCCGGAGGGACTTGAGATAGACGGTGCGGAGCATCAGGCGGCGTTGCCCTCGGCGGGGTCTTGGGCGGGGTCTTCCTTGTAGAACTCCAGGAAGATCTCATCGAGATCCACGCTCGCGGTGCTCAGCGAAAGCACGCCGTGGGCGGTGGCCACGGCGAGCAGCGGACCCATGGCCCCCTCGTAGCGCGCGGTCACCGTGGCGCCCTCTGCGGTGGCGTCGTGGACTCCCTCCAGGCCGTCGAACGCGCTCGCTGGCACGGGTTGCGGGAACTCGAGCGTGATGCGCCGCAAGGACTTCTCGCGAAGCTCGGACATCCGCTCCACGGCAATGAGGTGCCCGCGCCGAATGAAGCCCACGCGGTCCGCAACGCGTTCCACCTCGCTCAGCGTGTGGGAGCTGAGGAACACCGTGTTGCCGGCGTTGACGTGCTCGCGCATGAGGGTGTGGAACTCAAGCTGCACTAAGGGGTCCAGCCCCGTGATGGGCTCGTCGAGAATGACCACCCGCGGGTTGTGCATGAAGGCCAGGATGAGGCCCACCTTCTGCCGATTGCCGGAGGAGTACTCGCCCACCTTGCGATCCAAGTCCGCGTCAAAGCGTTGGGCCAACTGGTCCACGCGAGCCATATCCACGCCCCCGCGCAGATTCGCCAAATACTGAATGGTGCGCCGCCCCGTGAGGTTGGGATACAGCGCGAGGTCGGCTGGCAAGAAGCCAAGTTGGCGCCGTATCTCAACGGCGTCCGTGCGCGAATCGAGCCCCAGCACGCGACACGCGCCCAGCGTGGGGCGAATCAAATCCAAGATGGCTCGAATGGTGGTGGATTTACCAGCGCCGTTAGGCCCTAGGAAGCCAAAAATCTCGCCGTGCTCAATGCTCAGCGAGACGTCATCGACGGCAGTGAAGTTGCCGTATTTCTTGGTGAGGTGATCCACCTCAATGGCGGGTGACTGTGTCATCCAGTGCCTCCTCCGAGTGCCCCTCCCATAGTTCTACACTTCGCATCGCCGCCGCGGGGCGAACCCGCCCGCAATCACGGGTCGCCAGAGGGTGCCAGGGCATGTCACCATGGGCGCATGGCCGAGAGCATCGACGTTTCAGACGTCGCGCCCGCCCCCAAGCCGGCAAGCGACGAATTACCTCCGTACGAGTCCGAGGAGACCTACGCTCTGCCTGTTGTGCCAACCGCCCAAGACAGCGCTCCAGAGGAGTTGCCAGACAACCGTTTCCTGGACCGCGAGCTCTCCTGGCTCGCCTTCAACGAGCGCGTGCTGGAGCTCGCGGAAGACCCGTCAGTTCCACTCCTGGAGCGCGCGCGCTACCTCTCGATTTTTGCCTCCAACCTCGACGAGTTCTTCATGGTGCGAGTGGCGGGCCTCAAGCGCCGCATCGCCGCAGGATTCGCTGTGCCCTCAGCCACCGGCATGAGCCCCACGCGGCTCGTGGAATCGCTGACCGACCGCGCCCACGTGCTCATGGACGAGCACGCCGAGGTGTTCATGTCGCAAGTGCGGCCCGCGCTCGCGGAAGAGGGCATCCGGATTGTGCGTTACGACGAGCTGGGAGACGACGAGCAGGAGCGCTTGCGCAAGCTCTACCGCTCGGACATCTTCCCCGTGCTGACTCCCCTTGCGGTGGACCCCGCGCACCCCTTCCCCTATATCTCGGGGCTGTCACTCAACCTCGCCGTGAGCATCGAGGACCCAGACACAGGCAAGCAGTTCTTTGCGCGCGTCAAGGTGCCGGAGACGCTGCCGCGGTTCTTGGCCGTAGATGAGGCGGGCCGGGCTTCCCAGGTGACCGATGCGTCGGCCCTATCCGATGAGCCTCGCAGCTTTGTGCCTGTTGAAGAGGTCATTGCCGCGCACCTGGACTACCTCTTCCCGGGCATGGACGTGGTCAACCACTACACGTTCCGCGTGACGCGCAACGAAGACGTGGAGGTGGAGGAGGACGACGCCGAGAACCTCCTCAAGGCAATGGAGCGCGAACTGCTGCGCCGGCGCTTTGGACCTGCCGTGCGCCTGGAAGTGGCGGAGGGCATGAGCGCAACGGCACGCGAACTGCTGGCGCGCGAACTGGGCATCACCGAGCTGGACGTGTTCACGCTGCCCGCGCCGCTTGACCTCACGGGGCTGGATCTGATCGCGGACCTTGACCGGCCGTCGCTGCATTTCCCCGCCTTCCGGCCAACCACGCATCACGCGCTCGCGCCCGTGGAGACTGCCCAGGAGCTGTCCATCTTTGAGGCCGTTGCGCGTGGCGACGTGCTGCTGCACCACCCGTACGACTCGTTCTCCACATCCGTCCAGGCCTTTGTCTCGCAAGCCGCGATCGATCCCCACGTGCTCGCCATCAAGCAGACGCTGTACCGGACGTCCGGAGATTCGCCCATCGTGGACGCGCTCATTGAGGCGGCGCGCAACGGCAAGCAGGTGCTGGTGCTGGTTGAGATCAAGGCGCGCTTTGACGAGCAGCGGAATATTTCCTGGGCACGCAAGCTGGAAGAGGCGGGCGTGCACGTTGTCTATGGCCTCGTTGGCCTCAAGACTCACTGCAAACTCTCCATGGTGGTGCGCCAAGAAGACGAGGGGCTGGTGCGCTATTGCCACATCGGCACGGGCAACTACCACTCGCGCACCGCGCGGCTCTATGAGGACTACGGCCTGCTGACGCGCGATGCCGAGGTGGGCTCGGACATCGCAAAGCTTTTCAATCAGCTCTCCGGCTACGCGCCAAAGGCCAAGTTCCGCCGCCTCTTGGTTGCGCCCACGGGCTTGCGCGAGGGCCTCGTGCAAAGGATCGACGCTGAGGCGGCGAGGGCGCGCGCTGGCAAGCCCGCGTGGGTCAAGTTCAAGGTCAACTCCGTGGTGGACGAGCGCATCATCGACGCTTTGTATCGCGCCTCGCAGGCGGGCGTTGACGTGCAGCTGGTGGTGCGCGGCACGTGCGCGCTCCGACCCGGCGTTCCCGGATTGTCAGACAACATTCGCGTGCGGTCCATCCTTGGCCGCTTCCTTGAGCACTCCCGCATTTACGGCTTTGGCAATGGCGACTCCCCTGAGGTGTTCATCGGCTCCGCCGATCTCATGCACCGCAACCTTGACCGCCGCATCGAGGTGCTCGTCTCGATCTCAGACGCGGCGCAAGTCGCTTACCTCGTGGAGAACATGGACCTCGCGATGTCGGAGAAGGTCGCGGCGTGGGAGTTGGATGCCGAAGGCGAATGGGAGCGCCTGGCCTGGGCGGAAGACGGCTCCCACCTCGCGGACCTGCAGAACATGTACATAACTCGCCAGACCAAGCGCAGGGCCAGCCGCAGGTGACCACGGTGACTGTGCCGGGCACACAGGTCGCTGCCGGCGCGCTCGTGTGGCGCATCCGCGACGGCGAATTGCAGGTGCTTGCCGTGCATCGACCGCGCTACAACGACTGGTCGTGGCCCAAGGGCAAGCTCATCAATGGCGAGACGCTGCCGCAGTGCGCCATTCGCGAGGTGGCGGAAGAGACCGGCAAGGAGATTGTGTTGGGCCAGCCGCTGCCCACCCTGCGCTACCCCATCGGCGCCGGCAAGCAGAAGGTGGTGCGCTACTGGGCGGCGCAGGTGGCGAACAAGGAGTCTCGCGCGGTGCGCGCGCGGCCGCGCGTGAAGTCCGCGCCCAAGCATGAGGTTGATCGTGCGCGCTGGCTCACCGTGGAGCAGGCGATGACCAAGATCACGTTCCCCGATGACCTCCGCCCGCTCGAGGTACTCGTGGAGGCTCATACTCAAGAGCGGCTCGATACCAGGGCTTTTGTGCTGGTCCGGCACGCCCGTGCGCGCCGCCGCAAGGCCTGGACGGGCACAGATGAGGCGAGGCCGCTGACCAAGGCGGGGATGCGCAGGGCCCTACAACTGGTGCCTCTCATCGCCGCCTTTGGCGTGACCCACGCCTCCTCCTCGCCTGCCGCGCGCTGCGTCGAAACCATTGCCCCGTACGCGGAGGCGGCGGACCTGGAGATCAAGAAGTACGGCGCGCTGTCCGAGCCCGGGCATGCCGAGGCGCCGCTGCGCACCGCCGAGGTGCTCGTGAACCTGCTCGGCAAGCACAGCAACCGCGTAGTGGCGGTGCACCGGCCAACGCTGCCCACGATCGTGGAGATGGTGCGGGCGGCGACGCGGCCTTATACGCGTGGCGCGTTGCCGCGCAAAAACCCGTACTTGCCTGCCGGCGGGGTGCTGATTGCGCATCTCGTGGACACAGAATCCGGACCGCGCGCGGTGGCCGTGGAGACGCATCTGCTCAACGTGCACCCGTAGTTAGGCGGCGGGCGTTGCCGGAACATGGAAGCGACGCCGGACCGGGAGCGCCTGACGGCGCTTAGGCCGCTCGAGGCGGCTGAAATTGGAGCCCGGGGCTCTCCAGCCCGACGTCAAAGACAACCCTACGCCCGCCCAGCCCCTGCAGACTTCCAAGAGGCCGACGTTGGAGCTGGGAGCCCTTGTCAGTCCAGTTTGTCTTCGCGCCAGAGGGTGGCGCAGCGCTCCAGGTCTTCTCCGGTGCGCAACAGTTGCGAGGCACGCAGGGTGGTGCGATGCGCGCGGGCGTCCGCGTGACCCTCATCAGATTCGGCCTCGAACGCGGAGCCCGTTGCGACCACGCGACAGAACGCGCCCGCGCGTTCAAGGGCTACGGCCAGGTCCCCGGCGAAGACGCCGCGAAGAATGGTGTCTGCCAAGCGCCGCACCTCGTCAGGGCCAGGGGGGTCCTCCACGCCGGCGATCGCGTGCCGCACGTGTGCGGCGTGAACGCCCTCATGATAGGAACGCGCCACGGCGTCGGCGTCATGCGCCACCCACTCGCGCAACATGTAAAGCCGCCACAGCGCACCCGGGAGGGTGAGAGCGTCGGCCTTGGACCACATCATCGCGACGGTGTCCACGCCCTCCTCATCCACGAGCCGCACGAGCCGCGCGATGAGCTCCGGATCGTCGGACTCACGAGCCTGGCCAACAATCGCCCCAGCGGTCTCGTGCGCAATGAGCGCGCGGTCCGCGGGGTCGATGTCGCCCACCAGCTGATCGGCGAGCTCCATGTCCAGCATCGCCGGCCGGCGGAAGCGGTGCTCCACCACTATTCCGCCACCTCGGCAAACGTGAGTGACGCTGAGTTGATGCAATAGCGATCGCCGGTAGGCGTCTGGGGTGCGTCGGGGAAGACGTGGCCCAGG